>DATNIV010000247.1:0-2223 GCA_035604255.1 Telmatospirillum sp.
CCGCTGATCGCCGGGATTGGTCAAAACCGCCACCTCTCCCGATCGCGCCCTCTCGATCGCCCACTGGGGAATGCCGTCGAGCGACAACTCCATCGAAAAAGCCAAGCCGGCGCGCGCCAGCACCTGCTTGTTGGCATCGAAGACGATGGCTTCGGACAGACCGCGAATCGCCGCCTGGGCACCGACCATTTGCGTCAAATGATAGGGATTGCGCAGAAGCGCCGGCCCTTCGCGGTTGATATCGTTGGCCATCGCCAAGGCATCACCGCCGATGACCTGCTGATGTTCCTCGAGATAGGCCTTGGCCACGGCCAGGGATTCATCGACGGCCGTGCTGACCCGTTTGTTGAACCATTGTTCAACGCCGAAATTGATCACCAGGGCTGAAAAGACCGCCACCAGGATCGCCGGCGTGATGGCCACCACCGAGAACAGGAGGACCAGGCGCACATGCAAGCGGGCCCCCGCCGTACCGGCCCGTCGTTCGGCCCACACTCTCAGCAGACGCCGCCCGACCAATGCCGCCAACAGCAGCATGAACACCAGATCGAGGGTGAGCATGGAAAAGACGGTTTGCGGATTGGGGCCCCGCAAAGGCCCGCCGCTGCTCAAAACGGCATAAGTGGCGATGCCCGAGGCGATCACCGCCAGGGTCAACGCGACGCCCAGTTTGCGGGCCAGCCCATGCCGCTGCCCCCACTGGCCAAGCCGATCAACCCATCGCCGTCCGTTTTTCATGATGATGTCGCCGCCGGTAGCGGTATCGAAAAAGTCAGAACAGAACCGTCATTCCCGCGAAGGCGGGAATCCATGTCGCAGCAAAATCTGTTTGTTGTCTCCTTGCGTAGCGTTTGACCACAGATGGATCCCCGCTTTCGCGGGGATGACGCGGTAAAACAAGTCGGCATGACTTTTTCGCACCTTGTCGAAACGCTATTTCAGACCCCTCACGACCTGGATATCGAGATCCTTGATCTTCTTGCGCAATGTATTGCGATTAAGCCCCAATACCTGTGCCGCCTTGATCTGATTGCCGCGCGTTGCTTCCAAAGCCAGCGTGATCAGCGGCCGTTCCACCTCGCGCAAGACGCGGTCATAGACGCCGGCCGCCGGCAATTCGTCGTTGTGAGCGGCAAAATACTCCCGTAAATGCCGCTCGACGGTCGCCGACAGCCCTTCGCTTTCCGGAACAGCCTGAGGCTCGCCAGCCGAAAGCGAGCCGGACAATTCGGCCTCGACCACCTCGATGCCGATCACCTCCTGGGAGTAAAGAGCGGCCAACCGACGCACCAGATTTTCCAATTCGCGCACATTGCCCGGCCAGCGATGACGCTTCAACCGTTCCATGGCCACGGAATCGATGGTTTTGGCCGGCAATCCCTCGGCGGCCGCCATATTCAGGAAATGGCGGACCAGTTCGGCGATATCTTCGGTTCGCTCGCGTAACGGCGGCAGCCTGATCGGCACCACATTCAGCCGATAGAACAGATCCTCGCGGAACAAACCTTGGCGAATCAACTGGGTCAGATCGCGATGGGTGGCCGCGACGATCCGCACATTGGCCTTGATCGGCGTGCGTCCACCGACGGTCGTATATTCGCCTTCCTGAAGCACGCGGAGCAAGCGGGTCTGCGCCTCCGGCGGCATGTCGCCGATCTCGTCGAGAAAGAGGGTGCCGCCCTCCGACTGTTCGAAGCGACCCGCGGCCCGCTGCGTGGCGCCGGTGAAAGCGCCCTTTTCGTGACCGAACAGTTCGCTTTCGATCAGTTCCCTGGGGATCGCCGCCATATTGATGGCGACAAAGGGACCGTTGCGCCGCTTGCCATAGTCATGCAGCGCACGCGCCACCAGTTCCTTGCCGGTTCCCGATTCGCCGGTGATCATCACCGACAGATCGGTTCCCATCAGACGTGCCAGCGTGCGGTAGATTTCCTGCATGGCCGGCGAGCGCCCGATCAGAGGCAACTCTTCTTCGCCGTCGCCGCTTTCGATCTCGGCCGAGGGCGCTTTCACCGCCGCCAGCGCCCTTTGCACGACGCTGACCAATTCGCGGATGTCGAACGGTTTGGGCAAATATTCGAAAGCGCCGCGTTGCGCCGCCTTCACCGCGGTCAATAGCGTGTTCTGCGCGCTCATCACGACGATCCGCAGATCCGGACGGATCTTCTTGATACGCGGCAGCAGATCGAGCCCGTTCTCATCGGGCATCACCACGTCGGTGAT
>DATNIV010000248.1:0-5166 GCA_035604255.1 Telmatospirillum sp.
GTGGCGACCAAGGCCACATCACCCGTTCGAGTGATATGCTGATTTTTATGAGGGCGAAGGGATTGTCTTGGGAAGATCCGTTAATACACCAACTCGTCTTCTTCGCGGCCTTCGGAAATGACGATCTGCCCGCTGGCGGCCAACTCCTTGGCCAGCACCACGATGGCGCTTTGCGCCTGATCGACGTCGCGCAGGCGCACCGGACCCATCGCATCCATGTCTTCGCGCATCATCTTGCCGGCGCGTTCCGACATATTCTTGAAGAACAATTCCTTGATGGTGTCCGAGGCCCCCTTCAACGCCATGCCCAGCTTGTCCTTTTCGACGCTTCTGAGCAGGGTCTGAATACCGGCCATGTCGATGCGGACCAGATCTTCGAAGGTGAACATCAACGCCTTGATGCGCTCGGCGGATTCACGGTTGCGCTCTTCCAAGGCGCTCATGAAGCGGTTTTCCGCGTTGCGATCGAGGTTGTTGAAGATGTCGGCCATCATTTCGTGAGCGTCGCGTCTTGCCGTCCGGGCCAGGTTGGTCATGAACTCCGTTCTCAGCGTTTTCTCGACGCCATCCAGAACTTCCTTTTGCACCGCCTCCATGCGCAGCATGCGCATGATCACTTCCATGGCGAAGTTTTCGGGCAACAAGGACAAGACACGGGCGGCGTGATCGCCCTTGAGCTTGGCGATCACGACGGCGACGGTCTGCGGATATTCGTTTTTCAGATAGTTGGCCAGAACCGTCTCGTTGACGTTGCCCAGCTTGTCCCACATGGTGCGGCCGGCGGGACCCCGCATTTCCTCCATGATCATATCGACGCGGTCTTTCGACAACGCCTTCAGGAGCAGCCGTTCGGTGGTTTCCATCGACCCGACCAGCGAGCCCGTCGAGGAAATTTGATCGGCAAACTCGACAAACAGGCGTTCCACCACGCCGGAATCCACCGAACCCAGGCTCGCCATGGTCTGCGAGATTTCCTTGATCTCGTCATCAGCCATCATGGCGAATATCTTCGACGACTGCTCTTCGCCCAGCGACAGCATCAGGATGGCCGCCTTCTGGTGCCCCGTAATGGTGCGGTAGTCATCTTTTGTGCGTGCCATAACCCGATTAATCTTTTCTAAAGCCGATGGTTCAAGCCGCCAAATGTTGCCCTATTCCGTCAACCGGCAGATTGACCACCTTCGACGCGGCGAAACCCTGGTGACGAGACCAACATGATCTCCGGAACGACTGGTGGCGCGGGTTTTATCAAGACTCTACTATGGATAGAGGTTGATCGGCCGTCAATAACGCCTTCCAGACTTATTCGCCTTTCGGCTATTCCAGCCTGGCATCTCCGCGTCCGCCCCCTCTCCCGTCTCTCCGGTGCCGGCGGCGATGGCATCGACCAAGCCCGGGCCTGGTCAATTCGCCCCTCGCCGCAGGGCATCCTCGACGAGAGCCTTGCACCGCTCGGAGAGCTCGACCAGTTCATTGCGTTCTTGCCGTCCGCCTTCGCGGATAACCGCCTGCAATAACTCAAGCATCTTGTAGAGGCTATCGGCGGGCACGGGGATTTTCTCAAGGTCGGTCATGGGCGGATGGTACGGCGACGCGGCAAGATTGGCCAGACTTTTGGCCTCCAAGTGAAAATGCCACGCCGCACCATCGGGAACCCTTATGGTCCCAATTGAGCCCCCAAAACAAACAAGGACCTAGCCGTTTCGGGCTAGGTCCTTGTTTGTTGGTCGGAGCGACAGGATTCGAACCTGCGACCTCCAGTCCCCCAGACTGATGCGCTACCGGGCTGCGCTACGCTCCGTCAAATGCCCCCGCGAACGGGAGGAGGCGCACTATAGCCACAGGCTCCGGCGAACGCAACCGCCGAAAATGGGGAAAATGCCCCCTTTATCGACTTTACAAGTCGCGAAATTTCTGGCGGAGCAAAAACTCTTCGGAGGTCACCTTCGTCTCGATCGCCGCCAGCCGACGGTCCAAACCACGGAACCGCTCTTTCAAACTGTCGATCTTTTCGCCTGCCGCCTCCTCACGCCAGGGATCCGCCGCCGCTCGGCCGTCATAGGCTGCGGCGGAAGACGTCGTCGGCAACAGCACCGTCAGCAGGACATAGCCAAGAATGATGGGGATGAAGAGACCGAAAACGCACCCCAAGATCATCGCCAAACGGATGAATTTCGGGCGCACCTCGAAATAGGCGCCCAAACCGGCACAAACCCCGGCGATCTTGCCATGGCGCGGATCCCGAAAAAGTCCGGGAGGTCGTTCGAACCACTGGAAGGAATAGCGTCTCATGGCTCCTGCTTCCCTTTGTTGCTTTGCCCGGCGTCAAGAAGCCGTTCAAGGACTTCGACCCTCGCCTGCAGGCGCCCGGCGACGTCCGTGAGGTCATCGATCTTTCGCGCCATTTCGCTGCCGCCGCGCGAGGCCGAATTGCGCGCCCGGTAATGCATCGATAGCCAGATCGGACCAAGAACGACGATCGCGACGATCAACACGCCTGTGAAATGCCCACTCCAACCCATTGTCGGCACTCCTTTTTTCGCCGATCTTTGTCCAAGCTCGGAAATGTCGAGACATTTCCGGGCCGCCTTGCCTGCCTGCGCATCACCGCGCCTCGCCGGTTCCGGCCAATTTCGCCTTCAAAGCCGCCAGTTCGCTTTCCACCTGATGGTCGGATTGCAAGTCGGCCAGTTCTTCCGCGACACCCTTTGGTTTGGCCAAGTCATAGATATCCACTTTGCCTTCCAATTCGTCCAGTGCGCGTTCGACCTGCTCGAAACGGGCGAAAGCATCGCCGACCCGCTCATCATACATCGAACCCCGCAATTTCAATCGATTGGTCGCCGTCTTGTGACGCGCCACCATCACGGCTTCGCGCGCCTTGGCATCGGCCAGCTTCTGCTGCAAGGCCGCCACATCCTCGCTCTGCTTGACGAGGCCGGCATCGATCTGGCTCCGCCGGCTTTCCAACGCCGCCAGTTCCTGCTGCAGCTTGGCTTTGATCTGCAAGGCTCCCTTGGCCAGATCTTCGCGATCCTTGACCAAAGCGAACTCCGCTTTGCCCTGCCATTCCGCCACATCCCTGGCAACCGCGGCAATCTTGCGATCCAGTTCTTTCTGCTCGGCGATGGTCTTCACCGCCGAGGATCGCACTTCGACGAGCGTATCCTCCATTTCCTGGATGATCAGGCGGATGATCTTCTCGGGATCCTGCGCACGATCGAGAATGGCGTTGAGGTTCGAATTGATAATGTCGCTGATGCGCGAAAAGACGCCCATGAAACCGCTCCTTGTCCGAACACCCACCCGATGGCGAGTTACCCACGGTATTTTCACGAATCGTGCCAGTCCGCAAAGGTCTATAACCTATTGATTCAAAGAATATTTTTTTGAGCACCCCGTAATGATTATTGAAAATATCGCAGTTTTCGCTATTTAATGACTAAATATGTTATTGGAGCATCGTGCGATCAGACTGGACCACCTGCAGGACTCGTCACCGCCGGGCTCGATCCGGTGGTCCATGGATTGCCGGGTCAAGCCCGGCAATGACGGAAAATGGAGTGATTTCGTCCGATCGCACGCGGCTCAGCTCGCTTTAACGCGTGTATCGGCACAGAACCAATTCTTTTTTCGGATCGCACCGCATGGCTCCGTTCCCAACCGATGCCCCCACCCCGATCGGTCGCAGTCCGCTTTTCCAGGCGACCATGACCGCGGTCTCCCGTATTGCGCCCTTGGCCCGCCCGGTTTTGCTGGTCGGTGAACGCGGCACCGGAAAGGAATTGATCGCCGCCCGCCTCCACTATCTGTCGCCGCGCTGGAATCAGCCGTTTCTCAAGCTGAATTGCGGCGGGTTGACCGACAGTCTGCTGGAAGCCGAATTGTTCGGCCATGAGGCTGGCGCGTTCACCGGCGCACAGCGGCGCCGGCTGGGACGGTTCGAACTGGCACATCATGGCACCTTGTTCCTCGACGAGATCGCCAATGCACCGATGACCGTGCAGGAAACCATCTTGCGGGTGGTCGAATATGGCAGTTTCGAGCGGGTCGGCGGCAGCGAGACCGTCGAGGTCGACGTTCGTCTGGTCGCGGCAACCAATGAAGATCTTCCCTCGCTGGCTGCCGCCGGACGTTTTCGCGCCGATCTTCTCGACCGGTTGGCCTTCGATGTGCTGACCTTGCCGCCTTTGCGCGAACGCCCGGAGGACATCGAAATCCTGGCCGAACATATGGCGCTTGGCATGGCCCAGGAGCTGCGTCGTGATGTCTTTCCCGGCTTTACTCAACGGGCGATGACGGCCCTCTTGAGCCATCCATGGCCGGGCAATGTGCGCGAACTGAAAAATGTGGTGGAACGCGCCGTCTATCGAACCGAACCGGATCGCAAAGTCGACGACATCATTCTCGACCCCTTCTCCTCGCCGTGGCGGCCATTGGCCGCAGCGCCCGCGAGCGCCGATACCTCCGGCCCAAAGGGCGCTTACGACTTCGTCTCCCATATCAACGCGGTGGAAAAGTTGCTGCTCAGCCAGGCGCTGGCCACCAACGGTCATCATCAGAAGCGCACGGCGGCCTTTCTGAACATGACCTACCATCAATTGCGCAACCAATTGCTCAAGCATGGCCTGATCGGTGGCGACAAGCCCGCCCCTTCACCCGGAGATGATTAAGGGCTTGGGGCGAAACAATCGCTCCAGGCCCTCAAGCCCGAGCGGCGCCTGAGCCTGCCGCAGCCGGAGGCGCAGGCATCATATAAGCCCTTAGGCTCTGGGGCGATTGTTTCGTCCCAGAGCCTAAGGGCTCAGCCCTGTCGTGCTTGCGCGAGCAAAGAGCGAATCTCTTCCAGTTCGCCCAAAAGACGTTTCAATTCGGAACGAACATCACCATCCTGCAGAGACGCCACATCCAACAGCAGGTCCGGCTGGACAGGGACGACTGCGGAGGCCGGGGCCTCGGGCGCAGCCGCTTCGGCGGCGAGGTCGTCGGAGGCGACGCCCACAATCGCCCCGTCGGTTTCCGCCGCCTCCTTCGTCACCGACGCCGGCGTCTTCGCGGCACTTTTGATCGGCGTGCGCGCCTGATCGCGCAACAACTTTTGCACGCCGCGGATGGTATAGCCATCCTTGTAGAGAAGATCGCGGATATGGCGCAACAGAAGCAAGT
>DATNIV010000249.1:0-2623 GCA_035604255.1 Telmatospirillum sp.
GCGGACGACCGTCGGCGTCACGGCTTTTGCCAAGGCAGCCAGCCTTGGCGGCAAGCCGTGACTTGTCGGATCGCCTCCCCGAAACGCGATGACGACGACGGGAGTGTGAGAAATGCAGGTTAAAGCACGAAAGCCAGAGCCACCATCCATACCGCCAGAAACAGCGCGCCGACGCGGAGGAAGGCGCCGTTCCATTCCCTTGCCACGGTAGACGAGGTAACCCCGGACATCCGGGCCACGGTCAGGGTGGCGGCGCCGATGGGCGTGGTGGTGGCCGACAGTGACCATGCTCCCAGCAATCCGCTGGCGAGCACCAGAGGGTGGATCCCCAATTGGGTCAGATTGTGGATGGCGCTGCCCAATAAGGTGACGGTGATGATCTGCGAGATGCCGTAGCGGGCCAGCAGCATCATGCCCCAGGCCAACAGAACCGAGAGCAGAATCGGCGGCAGGGGAACCCAGGAGATGACTTTGGCGGTCAGATCGGGTGACAGAAAGGTCGAGACCAGTCGGCCAAAAAACATGGCTCCGCCGAGAATGATGAACTCGTTGCGAAAGCCCGGCATGCTTTGCGTCAGCCGAATGGCGAGACGGTGTGCGGCGATCACCGGGGCGGCGATACCCTCCGTTTTCCAATGCTGAACGGTGAGCCATGCCAAAGCGGCCACCGGGACCACCATCATGGCTCCGACCACGGGGCGCACCGAAAGAAGTTCAGCCCAGACCAGGGCGGCCGCCACGACGGCGCCGATCAGCGCGGCCAGAGCGACCAGGGGTTTGGCATCGGTGGGGCGGTTCTCCGGCTGGGGAGGATGGCTTGGGGGAAAGGCTCTGCGGTCCATCAGCCAGCCCAAACCCATCAGCAGGCAGGCCAAGACGAACTGCAAGGGCAGCAAGCGCCACCAGGCCAAGCCAGGTATGGCCACCTGGGTGACGGCGAAAGCAACCGCCAAAGGCGACCACACCGTCATCATGCAATAGCCGCGCAAGATCGCCGTCATCATGCGCCTTGTGCGGATGGCCGCGATGCGAGCGTCGCCGCCGGCGGCCTCCAGCGTGTTGCCTTTCAACACCATGGTGCCGAGCAAGGGAAGAACGCCAAAATTCAACACCAGGGAGATCAGATGACTGCCGGTGTTGAGAACCAGATAGCGTCGGCCGGGAGGCTGACGCACCATCCAATTGCCGCAGGATTGAATGAGGGCCGACGTTTCGGCGGCGTCGCGTAAGAACGAGAGGGAGGCGAACAAAGCGACGATAAAGGCCGCATCGCCGAGAGCCTTCCACAGCAAAGGAAGCGACGTTGGATCCCAGGCGCATGCGGCGAGGCCGGAGGCCAGGCAGACCGCCAACATGATGCGTCCACCCCGCACCAGGAAGCGGGCTTCGATCACCACGAACACCAGCAGCGCCCAGCAAGCGGCATCTCGGCCGGCGGACAGGGAAAAAACGTCCCAGGCAACCACGCCGCCGATGATGATGACGGCGAGGGCTGCCGAAAGGGCGCGCAAGGGTTGTTTGGTGAGGGCCGTCACCCTTTGATTGCCGCTGCCAATGACCAGGAGCCTCCGTCGGCGTGGCGAATGTCTTAAAAACCACGCCTCAGGTTATCGGGGCCGGATTGAACAGTGTCAACGCATTGTGGAGCCCCCATTGATCGGACCAAGTCTTTTTCCGTCCGCTGGCGACGTCGAGAATCAAATGGAACAATTCCCAGCCGACCTCTTCGATGGTGGCGGTGCCGTTGGCGATGCGTCCGGCGTCGAGATCCATCAGGTCATGCCATTGCTCGGCCAAGCTGGTGCGTGTCGCCACCTTGATTACCGGTGCCATGGCCAGGCCGTAAGGCGTGCCGCGCCCGGTGGTGAAGACTTCGAGGTTCATTCCCGAGGCCAGTTGAAGCGTGCCGCAGACGAAGTCGCTGGCCGGCGTGGCGGCATAGATCAGCCCTTTGCGGGTCGCCCGCTGTCCGGGAGACAGCACGTCGACGATCGGACTGGTGCCGGATTTGGCGATCGACCCCAAGGCCTTTTCGACGACATTGGACAGTCCGCCGGTTTTGTTGCCGGGGGACGGATTGGCGCTGCGATCGGCATCGCCGGTTGCCAGATAACGGTCGTACCAGTCCATTTCCCGGATCAAGGCGCGGGCCACATCGGTATTGATGGCGCGCGGGGTCAAAAGATGGATGGCGTCGCGGACCTCGGTGACTTCCGAGAACATCACCGTGGCGCCGGCGCGCACCAGGAGGTCGGCGGCATAGCCGACCGCCGGATTGGCGGTGACGCCGGAGAATGCGTCCGATCCGCCGCATTGCAGACCAACCACCAAGTCCGAGGCGGGACAACTGACGCGCTGACGCTTGTTCAAGGCGGTCAGACGCGTTTCGGCCATCGCCATGATCGACGCGATCATATCGCCGAATCCCTGATGGGCCTCGTCTTGCAAGCGGACGATGCTCGAATCGTCGAAGTGTTCGCTCGCTCCGGCGGCCGGCAACAGCCGTTCGGGCTGCAACTTCTCACAGCCCAGGGCGACCACCATGACGGCGCCGCCCAGATTGGGGTTGAGGGCCAGATTTTGCAATGTGCGGATCGGAATGACCGCGTTCGGCGCATTGATG
>DATNIV010000250.1:0-5798 GCA_035604255.1 Telmatospirillum sp.
TGGCCGAGCGTATCGGCATTTCCGAGGTCAAGACCGAACTGGAGGATTTGGCCTTCGCCGAGTTGCATCCCGATGTGCGGGGATCCTTGGTGGCCAGGCTGAATTTCCTGCGCGAGAAGGGGGGCGATCTGATCAGCCGCATCCTCGACGAATTGCGCAGCATCCTCAAAGAGGCCGAGGTCGAGGCGACGGTTTCGGGGCGCGAGAAAACGCCTTATTCGATCTGGCGCAAGATGCAATTGAAGAACGTCGCCTTCGAACAATTATCGGACATCATGGCGTTCCGCGTGCTGGTCGGCTCGGTGGAGGATTGCTACAGGGCGTTGGGCGTCATCCACAGCCACTATCCGATGGTGCCCAATCGCTTCAAGGATTACATCTCGACGCCGAAACCGAACGGCTATCGTTCGTTGCACACTGGCGTTTTCGGTCCTGAGAGGCATCGGATCGAGGTGCAGATCAGAACCGTGGACATGCACGAGGTGTCGGAGTTGGGCGTCGCCGCTCACTGGTCCTACAAACAGGGCATGCGACCGGCCGACAATCGCAAGCAATATCGCTGGTTGCGCGAATTGCTCGATATCATGGAGCATGCGTCCAATCCCGAGGAATTCCTCGAGCATACCAAGCTCGAGATGTTCCAGGATCAGGTGTTCTGCTTCACCCCGAAGGGCGATTTGATCGCCTTGCCGCGGGGAGCCTGTCCGGTCGATTTCGCCTATGCGGTGCATTCGGCGGTGGGCGATACCTGCGTCGGCGCCAAGGTCAATGGACGGATGATGCCGCTCCGGACGCCGCTCAACAACGGCGACCAGGTGGAAATCATCACGTCGAAGGCGCAAACCCCCAATCCGACCTGGGAACGCTTCGTGGTGACCGGGCGGGCCCGGGCCCGCATCCGGCGTTACATCCGGACCCAACAGCGCGGCCAATATATCGATCTGGGGCGCGCCATCCTCAACCGGGCCTTCAAGCAGGAAGGCTACGACTATACGGAAAAGGCTCTGGATGGCGTCTTGAAGATCTTCAAGGCGGCCAGTGTCGAAGATTTGGTGGTGACCGTCGGCGAGGGCGGTCTGACCGGCCGTGACGTGGTCTCGGCGGTTTACCCGGAACTGAAGACCACGCAGCAGAAGGCCCAGTACAATCCGGACAATGTCGTTGCGCTGAAGCGCGGCAAACCCAAGACGCAAGCGCCGACGACGCCGATTCGCGGGCTCATGGCCGGCATGGCGATGCATTTCGCCGGCTGTTGCCATCCGCTTCCCGGCGATCGGATCGTCGGCATCGTCACCACCGGAAAAGGCGTGACCATTCACACCATCGATTGCGACAGTCTGGAACAGTTTGCCGAAACGCCGGAACGCTGGCTCGACCTGGCCTGGAACCAAGCTCCCGAGGACGGAGAGCTGCATATCGGCCGGATCAGTCTGGTGGTGGCCAATGAATCGGGAAATTTGGGAAATTTATCGGTGGTGATCGCCAAGAATCTAGGCAATATCAGCAATCTCAAGATCACCAATCGCAACGCCGATTTCTTCGAAATGATCATCGACGTCGAGGTGCGCGACGTGAAGCATCTGACCAATATCATCGCGGCCCTGCGCGCCACGCCGTCGATCAATTCGGTCGAACGCGCGCGGAACTGAACGTTAAGGGCTTGGAACGAAATAATCGCTCCAAGCCCTAAGCCCGAGCGGCGCCTGAGCCTGCCGAAGCCGGAGGCGCAGGCGTCATATGAAGCTAAGGACCTGGAGCGTTAATTCGTCCCAGGTCCTAAGGATCGAGGACAAAATGAACCGCCATTTGCGTCTGGGCGTGAATATCGATCACGCCGCCACCATCCGGAACGCCCGTGGCGGAAAACATCCCGATCCGGTGCGGGCTGCCAGTTTGGCCGCGGATTCGGGGGCCGATGGCATTACCGCTCATTTGCGCGAGGACCGGCGCCATATTTCGGATGACGATATCGAACGTTTGATGGACGTGATTCGTCTGCCGCTCAATCTGGAAATGGCGGCGACGCCGGAGATGGTCGAAATCGCTCTTCGCTACAAGCCGCATGCGGTCTGTATCGTTCCCGAACGCCGGGAGGAGCGGACCACCGAGGGTGGTCTTGACGTGTTCGGCTCTCAGGCAAGCCTGCGCCCGTTCGTCGGCGCTCTCGGCGCCGCCGGGATCCGTGTTTCGCTGTTCATCGAAGCCGACGTTCGTCAAATCGACGCCGCCAAGGCCGTCGGCGCGCCGGTGATCGAGTTGCACACCGGAGCCTATTGCGACGCCGCCCTCGGCCCGCACCGCGACCGGGAGTTGGCGCGCGTCGCCGCCGCCGCCGCGCATGCCGCGGCGATCGGGTTGGAATGCCACGCCGGGCATGGTTTGAGCTTCGATACGGTGGTGCCGATCGCCGGGATTCCCTCGATCGCCGAATTGAACATCGGTCATTTCCTGATCGGCGAGGCCATCTTCATCGGTCTCGAGGACTCGATTCGGGAAATGCGCCGCCTGATGACCGAGGCGCGGGGGTGATCCTCGGTCTGGGCAGCGACCTCATCGACATCCGGCGGATCGAGAAGACGCTCGATCGCTTCGGCGAGCGCTTTATCGAACGGGTGTTTACCGAAGAGGAACGGGCCAAGGCGGAACGCCGGGCGGGAACGGCGCAAGGCCGGGCTTCGACCTATGCCAAGCGCTTTGCGGCCAAGGAGGCTTGTTCCAAGGCGTTGGGGACCGGCTTTCGGGCCGGCGTGTTCTGGCGCGATCTGGGCGTGGTCAATCTGCCGTCCGGCCAGCCGAGTTTGCGTCTGACCGGCGGGGCGGCGGAGCATCTCGCCACCATGCTGCCGCCCGGCATGACGGCGCGGATCAATTTGACGATGACCGACGACTATCCGATGGCCGAGGCGGTGGTGATCATCTCGGCGGTGCCGAAGGATCTGAAATAGTCGCCCGTCAGCGACGGAGCCCGCCCTCTCCCTGTCCGACCGCTTGCTCCAAAGCGTCATCCCGACGAGGTCGGATCGGCGTCGCGGTCGGCGCGGTCTTCTGTTCGGTGCGCCAGGCGCTGGGGCTCTTGCCCGTCACCCGCAGGAATTCGCGGTTGAAGTTGGACTTGGTGAGAAAGCCGACTTCGAACATGATCTGCATGATCGACTCGTCGGTCTCGCCCAGGCGCCGGCAGGCGTCGCCGATGCGGAATTCGTTGACATACTGCGAGACGTTGATCCCCTTGACGCGGTTGACCGCCAGCGAAATGCGGCGCGTTGGCACCATCATTTTGCGGGCGAGGCGATCAAGGCTCAGTTCGGGATCGCGATAGAGCGCCTTGCTTCGCATCGCACCGTCGAGTTCGGCGATGACCTGGCTATCCTCCGGCTCGGGACCTGGAGGAATCGATCGCGGCGCCGGCGCCGGCGTGGGTTGGGAGGCAACGGGGCCGGGCGCGTTGCTGCCGGCGACGACCGCGGCAGAGCCCAGGAGAGCGGCGGGATGATCGCCGCCATCACCGGCCGCAACGGCTTCATCGTCGCCGCCATCTATCACCCAAGCGACAGCAGCCGGTCGCCCGGACGCGACCACAAGGCCCCCCTGGAGGCGTTGACCGATCGCCCGGCCGATATCACGCATCTGATCGATTTCATGCTTGGCGCTTGGCCCGATTGCGGCGATCCGTACGACCGACCTTTCCTGGAACTGGCGCTCGCCGGTCGCGCGGAGGCACTTGTAACCGGCGACAAGGATCTTCTGGCGTTGGTGGAAACCTTTACAGTACGCATTCTCATCCGGGCCTCGCCTGGAATAGGCCGCGACATATTGGCATAGCGCGGTTCCTGGCTGACAAGTCACGTAAGCAATGATTATATTGACATCAATGATGATTGAGATGGCATCGTGGCTAGCATCACCATTCGCAAACTGGATGACTCCCTGAAATCCCGCCTGCGTGTTCAGGCGGCCGTTCACGGCCGTTCGATGGAGGACGAAGCGCGGGATATCCTGCGCGCCGCTCTCAATCGTGAACCAAAGAGACCTGGCAATCTCGCTGCTGCCATACGCGCCCGATTCTCGCCGCTCGGCGGGGTGGAATTGCCGACGATTCCCCGAGACCCCATGCGCGTGCCACCAGGCTTCGACGAATGATCCTTCTCGATACGAACATTCTTTCCGAACTGATGCGCCCAATTCCCGAGGTGGCCGTTGAACGTTGTTTCGTGACCCTGACTGGCCGGACGTGACCTATTCTGTTGAAAAACTATTTCAGGTGGTTCGGGACGCAAGATTGATTCCTGCATCACCACGACTGCGCAATAATGAGTCGCGAAGAACATGTTGAAGGGTAAAAAGTTGCGCGAGACAGAAAAACTCCGGAGTTTTTCAACAGAATACCCCCGACAGCAGGCATTCGCTTCTCGATTGTTTCCTTGCCCTCGATCTTGGCCAACCGCAGGCGTCTGAAATCAAGGCTCTGTTCAACAACGAACGCGACGCCGAGCGCGCGGTCGAGATCCGCGACACATTGCTGGCGTCGGATGATTGCCGGCTGGTTCGCAAATAATCCTTGCCGGAAAATCCGATCAATGCCGGCCGGGCGGATTGTGAGCGCGGGCCGTAACACATAGGCCGCGCCTCCACAGGGGGCTCCATCGGGGGTGGATTGCGCCGTCATGAATATATCACTTTCCAATATGACGAAATGACCGTAGGGTCTTTCCCATGATTGAGACATTCGAGACCGTATCCAAAGCCGTCGCCGACACCAGCCGCGCGCGCATCCTGAAGCTCCTGGAAGGCGGGGAGCTCTGCGTCTGTCAGATTACCGCGGTGCTGAATCTGGCGCCCGCCACCGTGTCCAAGCATCTGGCGATGTTGAAGGTCGCCGGATTGCTGCAACAACGCCGCGACGGCAAGTGGGTCTACTATCGGCTGGCCGAACGGGACCTCAACCCTTGCGCCCGGAAATTCCTTGCTCTCATCGGCGGATGTCTCAATGAAGATCCGACCGTGCTCGATGATCGGCGCGTGCTGGCGCTGGTCAATGCGGTGCCGGTCCAGGTTCTTTGCGACCAAGGGCGGGCCGCTCTCGGTCCGAATGCTGAAGGGGTCAAGCCGTCAACCTGTTGTGGGGGGTCATCGTGAGCGAGAAGATCTACAATGTCCTGTTCCTATGTACCGGCAATTCGGCGCGCAGCATCATGGCCGAGGCGATTTTGAGGGATGAGGCCGGCGCGCGATTCCACGCTTTCAGTGCCGGCAGTCACCCGAGGGGATCGATCGAGCCGATGGTGCTCACGTTGCTTGAAAAGGGCGACTATCCCGTTGACGGCCTGTTTTCCAAGTCATGGGATGAATTTTCCAAACCCGGTGCGCCGCATCTCGACTTCGTTTTCACCGTCTGTGACAACGCGGCGGGTGAGGTTTGCCCGGCGTGGCCTGGCCAGCCGATAACGGCCCACTGGGGGGTGCCGGATCCCGCGGCTTTCGAGGGCAGCGCCTTGGACAAGGCCGCGTTCTGCGCCGACATCATGCGGATGCTCCGGACCCGGATCCGACTTTTCGCCGCATTGCCGATCCGAGGACTGGATCGACTGGCCCTCCAACGCCGCCTGAACGACATCGGCCAGCTGCGTGACCGTACCGAATAGCAATCATTCGAAGCAAGGAACCGACTAGATCATGACCGACACTCCCATCAACGTTCTCGTTCTCTGCACGGGCAACAGCGCCCGCAGCGTGTTGGGCGAATGCCTGATCAACCGCTTGGGCGGCGGAAAGTGGAAAGCCTACAGCGCCGGTAGCCA
>DATNIV010000251.1:0-3715 GCA_035604255.1 Telmatospirillum sp.
CGACAACCGTAAAAATTGCGCTGGGTTCGCTAGTCGCTGCATCACCGAACACCCGTTCCTTATCTTCACTCTCGCCGCCGCCGGATCAAAATGATCGGCCCTTACTCCAACGCCTGGCGCAACGCCGCGGCCGCCGCCAAAGGCGCCAAAGGCAACGCCGCCAAAAGAATGCCGCCCAGCACCAACAATTGGGCGCCATCCTCCAGTCCCTGCACCACCGCATCGATGGCGCCGACGCCGAAGATCAGCACCGGAATATAAAGTGGGAGCACCAGCAGCGATAACAACACGCCACCACGCCGGGCGCCCAACACCAATGCCGCTCCCATCGCCCCGATCAGGCTCAATGTCGGCGTTCCCAACAGCATCGTCACCAAGAGGGCGATGAATCCCTCGCCATTCATATGCAGCAGCACCGCCAGCACCGGCGCGGCGATCATCAGAGGCAGACCGGTGGTCAGCCAATGGGCGATGACCTTGCCGATCACCAGAACCTCCAGCGCCGTCGGCGTCAGCGCCAGCAACTCCAGACTGCCGTCCTCGTAGTCGGCTTGAAACAACCGATCAAGAGACAACATCGAGGCCAGCAACGCCGTCACCCATAGCACACCCGGGCTGACCCGCTCCAGAATATTGGCCTCGGGACCGATACCGAAGGGGAACAAAATCACCGTCAGGACGAAGAAGGTGACCACCATCACGCTGTCGCTGCCTTGACGAAGGGCAAGCCGGAGATCGCGGCGAACGATTTCGAGCAATCGGCTCACGACCACACTCCCAACATGGCATCGGCCGGTGCCGAAAATTCGTCCAGATGCAACGCGCCAGCCTCGGGAAGATCGATATCGGCATGCGTCGAGAGAACGACCATGCCACCGGCCGCGCGATGCTGGGCAATGACCCCTTCCAGGACCTTCACCGAAGCCCGGTCGAGGGCCACCGTCGGTTCGTCCAGTAGCCACAACGGCGCCGGCGCCGCCAACAGGCGCGCGAGATTAAGGCGCCGTTTCTGCCCGGCGGAAAGCAGCTTTCCCGGGACATCCGCCAACCGGTCCAACCCCAGCGTTTCCAGCGCGGCCCAGGCCGTCTTGTCGCCGGCGGCCCCATCGTGCAACCGCGCCCAGAAGCGCAAATTTTCCAGAACCGAAAGAACCGGTTTGATGGCGTCGTGATGGCCCACGTAATGGATACGCCCGGCGTGCGCTTCGCGATCCTCCAACACCGGCAGGCCGTTCCACGACAACTGACCGCTTGCCGCCTTCAGCAATCCGGCCATCAGACGCAACAGGCTGGATTTGCCGCTACCATTGGGACCAAGCAGCAGCAAAGCCTCGCCGGAGGCGATGCTGAAATTCAACTGCGTAAAAACGACCCGCTCGCCGCGGATACAAAGAAGCTTTTCGCCGGTGAATTGGGAGGAGGGAGAGCAACCATCGATCATGGCCCGGCACCATAGCAAAACGGCGAGCCTCGCCAAGGAAAAACATTCGCCAGTAATCGAGCGAGTCACGAAGACGGAAATACCACTAATGTTTTCATGGACAATATTGCCGCCGACAGACCTCTGAACAACGAGGGAAATAGGAAATGCCCGCCCCTGGCGGAACAGGAAAGCCCATAACGTAGGTAAGGCTTACGCGCGCAACAATTTCAACCGCGCGCGCAGGGCTTCTCGGATGTGAGCCCGCGCCAGAGTCTCGGCCTTTTCGCCATCGTGAGCGGAAATCGCGTCGATAATGTCCTGATGTTCCGTCGCGGCCGATGATGGCCGCCCCTCGACGTTGAACGTCGTGGGTCCGAGAAGAGCGATCGCGTCCTGCAATTCATGAAGCGCGCCATCAAGGTAGCGATTATGGGCGGCGCAAAAAATGGCCGCGTGAAACAGCCGATTGAGCCGCGCCAGTTCCCGCGGGTCATCGCGATGCGCCTCGCACGCGACCTCAAGATCGACAAGCACATCGATCTCGGGAGGAGAGGCCTGTTGCGCGGCCAAACGCGCCGCCGCGCCTTCTAGAATTTCCCGCATCGCATAGAGTTCGATCACCTCGGTCGTCCCCAAGCAACGAACGATCAAGCCCCGCGCTCCCGCCGGCTCGACAAATCCTTTTGTCAACAATCGGCCGAACGCTTCGCGAACGGGTGTGCGGCTCACATTGAGACGATGGGCGACCTCTTCTTCCCGAAGGCGATCCCCCGGTCGATAAACGCCCTCGCTCATCGCGTGGCAAAGCGCTCGAAAAACCGATTCGCCGAGTGTCAGACCGCCGCGATTGCCGTCTCGACCCAAGACCCCGCCGCCCTCAATGTCAGCCATAGAGTCACTCGGTTTCAGCACGCGCGCCCCCTTTCCCACGGACCGTCAATCACCATCCCCATCCGACGGATTTCGCCGCAATCGCAACAATCCTCGGAGAGGGAATCCATTTGAGTGGCATTGTATACATGGGAAGGGAAGACGTGGCGAGAATCTGCCGGATCTTCTGACGCTCTTCGAAAAGACGACGGCAACGCCGGCGTTTTCAGGCCGGCGCCACCGCAATCGTTCGGCTTTACGCTTCTCCGCCAGTGAAGTGACGCCTTTCCCGCGCATAGCGGATCAGCGCCAGGAAACGGTAAAGGCCATGAACGAACTTGCCATAGGGCAAGGTCAGGAACAGGGCGAAGACGATGCCGAGATGACAGGCGAGCATCAAGGGCATTGCCGACGTGTCGCGCAGCGCAAGCAAGGCCAAGCCGCTCAGACTGCTCAAGGTCAGCATGACAAGAAAGACGACGTCCATGCCGAGCGACGTTCCGTCGATCAGTATCTTATCCCGCCCGCTCTTCGCGAAAATAAGGCCAACCGGGCCGGCAACCAGTCCGAGGCCGCCAATCGTGCCGAGCAGCACGGGAAGATCGGACCAGCCGGGCGCCCCCACGCGGTGGAACACATAGTAATCGAGCGTGCCCGCGGCCGTTGCCGCGAAACAGAAGAGGAAGCCGTAGAACGTCAGATGGTGGAAAAGCCGCCGACGGTCGACCGGCGCGTCTTCGGCGTTGTAGCAACCTTCGCCGCCGCCATCGAGATAACGCAATTGCAGGACGTCCTTGACCGCTTGCCAAAGCGACTGCGGTGCGAAAAGCGTACCCTCCGGCGCTCCGATATCGCGCCAGAAATTCCGGGCTCCCTTGATCAAGGCAACGATGGCGCACAGAAAGACGACCCCGAAGAGGCCCACCATCGCATTATGCGACATCAAGGAATAGAAGGACGCCGGTCCCGTTTGCGCATCGCCGAAACTGTATTTGAAGGCCGCGACGCTTGCGGCCGCGATCACGGCAACGGCGAGGCCATTGCGCGTGAACAGGCCCCGCAAAGCGCCTGGCCACGCATAAGCGGCATAGGATTGCTTGCGGACTTGAGAGAAGACCTTCGGGATATTCACATTGAATTCGTGAGGCGGCGCGTACTGACAGTCGATGTAGCAACTGCCGCAGTTATGGCAAAGATTGGCGAGATAATTGAGATCGCCGTCGGGAAAGGCGCGCCGCATTTCCATGGCCGGAAAGACCGCGCAAAGCCCCTCGCAATAGCGACAGGAATTGCAGACCGTCAACAGGCGATCGGCTTCGGTGAGAGACTCACTGGCATGCATAATGTGCGGCCCCCTGTCCTGCGATGCGTCCGAAAACGCTGCCGATCGTCATGCCGATCCCAGCGGCGTAACCGCGCCCC
>DATNIV010000252.1:0-6060 GCA_035604255.1 Telmatospirillum sp.
TGGGTTACGATCTTTCGAATATGATTCACCGCTTCAAGGCCGCGCCAAGCTCATCCTGAAGGCGAGAAATCAAGCGCGCTTCCCGCAGGGGTTTGACTTCAACGACGATGTCTCCATATTGAAGTTGGTAAGGCCGAAAGGCGGCGCTGTTTGGTTTTGTCGATGCTCTCATTGACGTGAACGTGGCATCGGAGGCCTGGGAGGCGGACAAAAGCCAAGAGTGCTGCTTGCGATCATAGGGAAACCGCGAGCGAAAGAGTGAATGAGCGGATATAGCCTGGAACAAGCCAGAGTTCTTGTTGTCGACGGCGATCGGAATATGCGCAACGTGGTCAGCATGGTGCTGCGGACCTTGGGTGTGCGCTCCGTTGCCGAAGCGACGGATGGAGGCGAAGCCTTCGACGTTCTGCGATCGTCTCCCGCCGATATCATCATTTGCGATCGTTGTACGCGGCCTGTCGACGGGTTGGCCTTCGTTCGCATGGTCCGCAATGCGACCGATAGTCCGAATCCGTTCGCGGCAGTGATCCTGCAGGCCGTCGGTTTGGCGCCGCAGCATATCGCCGAGGCCCGCGCGGCGGGTGTGCATGATGTCTTAGGCAAACCGGTTTCGGCCAAGGCGCTTTATGCCAGTATCCGTGCCATCATCGAATATCCGCGTCCCTTCATTCGGACGCCGGACTATTTCGGTCCCAATCATCGTTGGCAGCAAACCGACTTTAAGGGCGAGGACCAACGTCGGACTCCGCCGCGCGCCACCGACATGGATGCATTGGGGCAGGCAAGCGCCGATTCGCTGGCTGTTCTCACGCCCCAAGAGATTCGGGCGCTTCTTTATGACGGAGATGATAACGACGCGCTCTTCGCGCCCCCTGCGCCGGAGCAAATCCCGTCCGACGCTGTCTGGAACTCGTCGGAGGCGGAGGGCTTCAATCGTGAGCCGCTGCTGATCCCGGTTCCGCCCGAGTACCATCTACAAGTGACCTATTCACCCCAGGGTATCGATGAGAGCGCCGTTCTGGCGGCCGAGGCGGTGATCAAAGGGTTTCGCGGCGACTATCTCTCGTGGGTGCGGAAAGATCTTTCCAGGCTGCAGACGTGTTTCGATGAAGCCTTGGCCTCGTCCCGCGATGGCCGGGGGGGAGCCATGCGGGCCGTATTTGATGCCGCCTACCAAATGGCGGGGCAGGGGGGATGCTTCGATTATCCCCTGATTTCGCTCATCGGGGCTCAACTCTGTCGCTTTATCGACGACCGGACGGTCTTCGGCGAGGCCGATATGCGGGCGGTACGCCTGCATATCGACGCCATGCGGGTCGTCGTGGCCGAACGTCTCGAGGGCGATGGTGGACATAACCGACATGCGCTGATCAAGGGTTTGCGGGGTATTCTTGGTAAGATCGTGAAAAAAGACGACGGTTGGATGTCCTCAGCCTTTACCGATTCAATGATGGCGGATCGTCGAAAAAGGTTGCGGTTTCCCACCTGGTGAACACACGCCCTATTCCATAAATGAGACGTCTCGTCTCTCAAGACGCACCATAAATAATTCGCACCGTTCCAAGCGTTGCCGCGATTCGTGCGCCCAGCGCTCGTCCCCCCACCGCGATGGCGGTGGACAGCGCGTCGGCGACCGTGGCCGAGGGAGCCACCACCGATATTGTGCCGGGCATTTGTGAACAATGCCCCGTCTTCGGGTCGAACAGATGGTTGCAGGTGGGACTGAAACGGGTGCCATCGGGAGAGGAGGTCGAGACCGCTCGATCGACGAGAGCGATCTCATCGGCCCCTTCCAGGCCAACGCGCCAAGGGAGGCCGTCGGGACGAGTGCCGATCGCCTGGATTTCCCCCATATCGACCAGAACATGGATCATTCCTTGACGGCGCAGCAGATCGGCCACCTTGTCGGTGACATACCCTTGCGCGATGCCGTTCAAGGTCACGCCCACGTCGGGCCGGGCAAAGGCAATTGTTCGGCTGTCGACGCGGACGGCGCGCCAGTCGAGCCGGGGGCGCAGGCTGGCGATGGCGGTTTCCGGAGGGCCAGCGGGATCGGCGTCGGGTTGCGCGAAATGCTTGGCGTAAAGGTCCCATAGCGGCTGTACGGTGACATCGAAGGCGCCATCGGACAGTTGCGAAAAGTGGCGGCTGACCGAGAGCAACTCCACCAGTTCGGCCGGTGCTTCGTTGAGATATCCCTGGCGGTTGAGGCGAACCAACGCGGTGTCGTCGCGATAAAGGCTGAAGATTCGTTCCAACCGTTCCAATTCGGCCAGGCTTTGCCCCAATAAGCGTCGTCCGCTCGCTTTGTCAGGGGCATAGAGCGTCAAGCTGGCATCGGCACCCAAGGCGTTGCCACGCCAGACGATAGGCTCGGCGGCCCACCCCCGTCGTCCTGACAACAAGGCCACACCAGCGGCGACGGCGGAAAGAGCTATGAAACGGCGGCGTCCGAGCATGATCATCTCTCCCTTTCCGGCGTGCCGGCGCTTGCCGGTGTTCCTAAGATATCGTCCTTGGGAATGTCATCGAAGGCGACTAGTTTTCCGCCGTTCCGGCGCGCGAAAGTCTCGGCGGCGGCTTTGTCGGAAAATGGCACTTCTTCGGTGATTCCCATGCCTCCCATAGTCCGGCTGCCGACGACATAGGTTGCCGTCCTGGCGTCGACCCAGCCGCCCTCGGTCGCTCTGTCCCACGAGGGCGCTTTGGTCATGTCCGAGACATAGATGACGCGGATATTCTTGGGTTCCTCCGGCAACAGCGTGAAGGCGATGGTGTCGTGCACCGACGAGAACCACAGCGGTTGTTTCTGGTCGTCCAACCAGACTTGGCCCTTGGGACCAGGATGTTCACCGACGGCCATGCCGCAGAAATGGGCACTGGCTTGGGCATCGAAGGGAGCCGGCGGTGGTTGCTCGGCCTGCTTCGTCGGCCCGCAAGCGGCGACGGACAGGATGGCCAGGGTGGCGAGGAGAGTCCGGGATGGAGGCGTGCACGGCCAAGGTTTGAGGAGCATCGGCAAGAAACGCTTCATAACGGTCTCCGCGAAAAAATCGCCATGGTCAGGACCAGCGGCAGACCGATCCAGACCACCAGTGCGCCGGCCAGTGCTTCGACGGGAATCTGGGCCAGGGCCGGCAGGCCGGCCATGCCGGAATAGGTACGGACGTCGGCGAAGCTGGCCAGATTGATCAGACGGAAGACGTCGGTGGGGTTGAGCATCAACACCCAGCGAAAGAGAGCGGGCGACAATCCTCGTCCTTCGGTGGCCGCCAGCAATCCTAACAAAGCCATATCGAACAACAGGACCAGCAACAACCAGAGTCCGACGGCCAGACCGGCCGCCGTCGCATGTTCGCTGACCAGACTGCTGACCAGATAACCGAGAGCCAAAAAGGCGGTGCCGAGGGCCACCGAGGTGGCGATCAGAACGAAAAACGATAGCCAGTTGCCGGCCGTTCCGGCTGGGGCGGTGACGGCGATGGCCAGGCCGGCAACGCCATAGCCGACCACGGTGGCTAAGCCGAGAACCACCGTGTGGCCGATGAATTTTCCGCCGACGATCTGCCAGCGGCGGACCGGATAGGTCAGCAGCAACAGCATGGTGCCGCGTTCGACCTCGCCGATCAGCGCGTCATAGGACAGAATCAGGGCAATCAGGGGCACCAGAAAGACGGTTAGGCTGGCCAGGCTGACCACGGTGACGGCCAGCGGGGGGACGCCGACATGGCCGGTTGGTGCGCTCCCCAAGAAGGCCAGAGCGAGAGCCAGTCCGGCCAGCACCAGGGTGGCGGTGACCGCCCAGCGATTGCGCAACCCATCTTTGACTTCCTTGCCGGCGATGGTGAGCAAGGCATTCATGGTCTTGTCCTTTCGGCATTCGCCGCATCGGTGACGTGGGCATAGATTGCGTCGAGTCCGGGGTGGTTGATTTCGACGTCGAGGATATCGGTTCCCAAGACGCCGATCTGGCGGAGCAGCGCCATCTTGTCGGCGGGGGCGCAGGCAAGGTGCAGGTTATCGCCTCCGTTGGTTTCGGGGGCGAAACCGGCCAGGGCCGAGGCCACCATCGATGTTTTTCCCGCGGCGATCTTGAGATGGAGGGTGACCGGCAGGCCGGCCCGGCGGCGCAAGTCGGCGAGGTTGCCGGTGATCAGCAAGCGGCCTTGATGCATCACGGCGATTCGGTCGGTGCGTTCTTCCAGTTCGGTCAACAGATGCGATGACAACAGGACGGTTGTGCCTTGGGCGGCCAGATCGCTCAGGATATCATAGAAGGCTTGCCGCAAGGCCGGATCGAGGCCGGTGGTCGGCTCATCGAGCAGCAGCAGTCTGGGATTGCCCAACAGCGCCTGGGCAAGGCCGAGACGTTGGCGCATGCCCTTGGAGTAGGTCGAGACGCGCCGATCGGCAGCGTCGGCAAGGCCGACCCGTTCCAGCAAAGCAGCGCATTCCTTCGAAGAGCGCTTTTTGAGCCGGGCATAGAAACGCAAGGTCTCGCGCCCGCTCATGGCGTCGTGGAAGGAAACATTCTCCGGCAGAAACCCGATCGTGGTTCGAATGGTCCGCCTGGCCTGGCCTGGCGCTTCTCCGAAGACCTTGACCTCGCCTTCGTCGGGCCGAGTCAGGCCCAGGATCAGTTTCAGCAGCGTGGTTTTGCCGGCGCCATTGTGACCGAGCAGGGCCAGGCGTTCGCCGGGGGCCAATGACAGGTCGACATCGCGGACCGCCCAATGGCGGTTGTAGCATTTGCCGGTAGAGATGAGCTGAACGGCGTTCACTGACGCGAGACCTTCTTTTGATCGGCGGCGGCCAATTGGGGTTTCGCCGGGGGATGCATCAGCGGCGCGGTGTCGATCACGCCGCCGGGAGTGATGGCGGGGAATTGGGCTTGCGCCCAACGGACCACCTGGACGGCGGGACTGTTGAGCAGCAACTTGGCGAGCGGTACCGACCAGACGATGCGATCGACGATGTCGTTGGGGCGATAAGGCATGTCGGCGATGCCGTCGCCATTCAGATCGAAAGCGGCATTGTCGCTCCAATAATTGCCACGACCCTTGGTCGTCCAATCAAGGGCGCGGGTGCCGACATATTTCACTTGGGTCTGATTGCCGACGAAGGCGTTTCCACTGAAACGGTTGCGTTCCGCCCCGGCGGTGAAATGCACGCCGATGGGGCATCCCTCGAACCAGTTGCCGGTCAGGGCGTTGTCATTGGCATTGTAGATAAAGACGCATTCGGTTCCGCCATTGAACACGCCATTGCCTGAGATTTCGGCATTGTTGACGAAGTTGAGCAGCAAACCGTGTGCCTGGTCGTTGCGCGAGATGTTGCCGGTGACGGTCAATTGCCGCGAATACATGAGGGCGAAGCCGACCACATTGCCTTCGGACAGGTTGTCGGTCACCGTTCCGCCATCGGTCCACATATAGTGGATGGCGTAACGCAATTCATGGAAGCTGTTGCGGGCAAAGACATTGTCGCGGCTCGACGTGCTGCGAATGCCGTCGCGACCGAAGCGGACATCATTGTCTTCGGCCGTTGAGCCGATGGCGTTCCACACGGAGATGCCGTCGCCACGATCATTGACCCGCAGGTCCTGGCGTCCGCGGATGACATTGTGCCGCGCCACGGCTTGCGCCGCGCCGCGCATGGAAATGCTGAATTCGTTGTTTTCCAGGAAATTGTCTTCGATCAGGGCGCGATCGCCGCCCTTGTCGGCGAAAATTCCACTGTCGATGTCTTCTTGGCGGATGCCGGAGTTTCTGACCGTCAAACCCCGGATCGTGACACCGGGGGCGATGATGCGAATGACCGTGCCCTTGTCATGGCCGTCCACCACGGCTTGGCCCGTCGGGCGGCCTTCCAACGTCAAGGGTTTGTCAATGACCACCGGGCCGGCGTAGCGGCCGGCCTCCAGGATCAGGACGTCGCCGGCTTTCGCCGCCGCCACCGCGCGGACGAGACTGTCTTCCCCCGGCGCCACCATGCGTTCGGCGGCGATGGCAGGATTGGCCAAGATAAGGGAAACCGCCAAGGCGCCAAGACGCCAAGGCA
>DATNIV010000253.1:0-3270 GCA_035604255.1 Telmatospirillum sp.
TCCAGCCTTGGCCGAGGTTCAGGTTTCCATCGAGCAGGCCGTCAGCGCGGTAACGCACTGCACCGGGGCGGACCTGAAACGAGTCATGCGAACCGGAACGGTGGCCAGCGTCGACAATCGCAATTGGGAAATCGGCGATCACGCGACGATCGTCCGTCTGCTCTCCCAATCGCGCGCCGTCGCGCTGGACATGGAATCGGCGACCATCGCCGCCAACGGCTATCGGTTCCGCGTCCCCTACGGCACATTGCTGTGCGTCTCCGACAAACCGCTGCACGGGGAAATCAAACTGGCCGGCATGGCCGGAGAGTTTTATCGGCAACGCGTCGGTCAACATCTGGAAATCGGCTTAAAAGCGCTGGAAACCCTGAAGTCCCTCGAACGGGAGCGCTTGCATTCGCGCAAACTACGGAACTTTGCCGAAGTCGCGTTTCAATAGAAAGAGGACAATACCAAAAATAAACGAAATAAGTAGTTGAACCACGGAGACGCAGAGAACACAGAGGAAAGTGGAATTTATTTATTTTTTCCCTGTGTCTCTGTGGTGAATTATTTCTTTGTAGAATAAATTTCGATCAAGGGGGACGGGCAGATGGCGAACAGCGTGTTGGGTGATCTCGGGCTCATCATCGAGCGCTTGGAGAGCCGTGGACGGTTGATCAGGGTCACCTCCGAAGTGGAGTCCGGGCATGATCTGGCCGGCATCGCCGCACGGTTGGAGGCAGGATCGGCGGCTGTCCTCTTCGAGAAGGTGAAAGGCGCGAATTTCCCGGTGTTCGTCGGCCTCTACTGGTCGCGCGACCTTCTCGCCGATCTGTTCGATCTGCCGGCAGGCGGCCTTCCTTCGTTCGTCTCCGGCTGTATTTCCCGCTGGCAGAAGAGCCCGGTGCCACCGGTGGTGCGATCGACCGGGCCGGTCCTGGAAATGACCGAGACCGAAGTTGACCTCAACCGCCTCCCCATTCCGCTCCATGCCCTCAAGGACGGAGGTCCCTATATCGACGCGGGCGTCGTGATCGCCCATGATCCTGAAACAGGCGTCCGCAACGCGTCAATCCAGCGCTTCATGGTGGTCGACAAACAAACCCTGGCGATCAATATCGACGCCGGGCGCCATCTCGAGGTCTATCTCAACAAGGCCGCCCGGCAAGGGCGCTCGCTCTATTTCACCTTGAACATCGGCGTTGGTCCGAGCCTCCATTTTGCCGCCGCCACGCCGGCCGAAGCGGCCCCCATCGACAGCGACGAACTGGGCATCGCCAGCGAATTCGAAGGGTCCGCCGTTGAACTCGTTCCCGGCACCATCTCCGACGTCGAGATGATCGCCAAGGCGATGTTCGCCCTCGAATGCGAGATCATCCCCGGCGAGCTACACACGGAAGGCCCCTTCGCCGAGGTGACGGGCTTTTATGCCAAGGTGGACCGCCGGCCGTTGGTCCGGGTCCGTAAAATTCATCACCGCCGGCAACCGGTCTTCCACACCATTCTATCGGGCGCCGAGGTCTGGAATTCCGTCGGTCTGCTGGGCGAAGCCAACGTCCTCGCTCTGGTGCAACGCCAGGTGCCCGGCGTGAAGGACGTCTATTTTTCCCATGGCGGCTGCGGTTTCTACCATGCCATCGTGCAGATGCGCCCCGTTCGCAATGGCTGGTCGAAACAGGCCATCATGGCCACTTTCGCCGCCTTTCCCCCCCTCAAAATGGTCACGGTGGTCGACGACGACGTCGATATCCGCAACGCCCGCGACATCGAATGGGCGATGACCAATCGGCTGGATCCGGTCAAAGGAATCCTAAGGATCGAAGACTGCTTCGGTCACGGCCTCAATCCCGGATTCCCCGACTATCTCGGATGCAAGGTGGGATTCGATTGCACCCGCCCCGTCCCTTACGATCCCGGCGACGATCGCATTTCTTATAAGCCGGTCGACTTGGCCGATCATGTCTTGCGGCGGACGCCCGCCAAAGGCTGACCCGCATTTCCCTCACCCCGCCATTTTCGAAATGGCGGGCTTTACGCCTCCATCTCGCGCGCTTCCTCTATCGCCAGTTCACGGGCTCGCACATAGTCCGTTTTACCGGAACCGATGAGAGGGATTTGCGCGACCTTGATGAGACGACGCGGCAGAGAGAGTTCCGTCAAACCGTGCAGCCGGAAATGATCCGGCAGCAGGCTGAGATCAACCTCGTCGGATTCCGTCAGCAGCACCACCGTTTCGCCTTTGCGAGCATGCGGAAGACCGATGGCGACGTGGCGCGCGCCAGGCCACATCGCCGTTATAATCGCCTCGATGGCGGCCAAAGACACCATCTCGCCGGCAATTTTGGCGAACCTCTTGGTGCGCCCCAGAATGCTTATGAAGCGATGTTCGTCGACGGACACCACATCGCCCGTATTGTACCAGCCGTCCGCGACAGGCTGGATGACGCCCGGCGCATCCTGCTTGATATATCCCAGCATCACGTTCGGCCCGCGCACGAGAAGCTCGGCGCCATCCTTGATGCCGGCGACGGGCTGAAGTTTCACCTCCAGCCCCGCCACGGCGCAACCGACGCTCCCGGCTTTGTAATACATCGGCGAATTGACGCTGATGACCGGCGCGGTCTCCGTCGCGCCATAGCCTTCGAAAAGCCGGACGCCGAAGGTCTCGCTCCAAATGCGACGTGTCTCCGGCTTGATCTTCTCGGCGCCGCCAATGGCAAACCGGAGAAAATAGAAATCGTGCGGATGCGCGTTGCGCGCATAATTGGCAAGAAACGTATCCGTCCCCAGCAAGAGCGTCGCGCCCGTGTCATAAATAAGTTCTGGAATTTCATGGTAATGCAATGGAGATGAATACAAAAATGTCTTTGCGCCAAAGAACAACGGCATGAAGAAACCAAGAGTCAACCCAAACGAATGAAACATGGGCAGACAGGCGAAGGCTTTGTCACGAGCGCCAAAGCCAAGGCGCGCACCGGTTTGCAAACAATTTACGACAATGTTTTTATGGCTTAGGACGACTCCTTTGGGGGCGCCCTCGGTACCGGAAGTGAACAGGACAAGAGCGGGATCTTCCGCTCTCGCTGTCAGGCCGGATGTCGCCCAGGACACCGGCAGTCGCGTCTTGACGACCCCCAACACTTTGTCGAGCGCCGTTTCGGCAGCGACAAGGTCCTCGTAATACAAAATCGAGATGTCTTCGGCTTCCAAAGCCTCGACAAGAGGAGACAACTGATTTTCGACGATAAAGCGGCGCATCGTGACGACGGTTTTGATCTCGGCCATGTG
>DATNIV010000254.1:0-4095 GCA_035604255.1 Telmatospirillum sp.
GATTGCGGCCGTGCCGGCGGACTCGGTCGTTCAAGACTGTCTTGTCGGGCTGAATTGGATCCTCGTGCGTTCGGACCGGGGGCTGGGCATCGCCATGCAGCCGCACCGCATGCCCGGCTCCCCCCGCTCTTATCGCCCCATCGCCGGCATGAAGACCCGCGATCTGGCGAAATGGTCGAAGTCCTGGGATTTTCTGGATGCCGCCATCGGCCTAGCCGCCATCAATTCGGTGCTGAACGACCGGAAACCGGTGGAAGGATGGTGCGGGCGGGCTCTCGACACCCTTCCCGACATCAACTTCTTCGAGGACGTCCCCGATGACTTCAAGGGACGGAAAGTGGCGGTCGTCGGCCATTTCTACGGCCTTGAGAGCTTGGCGCAATCCTGTACGCTTTCGGTTCTGGAGCGCCTTCCCAGAGACGGCGACCTGCCCGATCCGGCGTGCGAATATATCCTGCCCGAACAGGACATCGTGATCATGACGGCGACGACGCTGATCAACAAAACGATGCCCCGGCTTTTGCAGCTATCGCGCAACGCCCGCGTCATCGTCTGCGGCCCCACCACGCCGCTGACGCCTCTGATGTTCGGCCACGGCGTCGACATGCTGGCGGGCTTCGTCGTCACCGATCACAAGGCGGCATGGCTGGCCGTTCAGGAAGGAGCGGAACGCGAATTGCTGGCGGTGGCGGGGTCGCGCATGGTCCAAATCACGGCTCCGCCACGCGCCGACATCACCCGTTAACCCGCGGGTCAGCCCAGGAACAGATCGGGCAGCAAGGGGCGACCGGGTTCAACGGCATAGGCCGAAAAGTCCGTAACCCCTTCGTCCATCAGAATCGCCTCATCAAGCAGAAAGCAGCCGGTACAACTGCGGCTGGGCCGTGTCAGCAAGGCGTGCGCCGCATCGGCGACGATCTCCGGCCGTCGGCAGAATTCCGGCTTCACCGCGCCCCCCAGCATGGCCAAGGCCGCCGTCGCGATAACGCTTTTCGGCCACAGCGCATTGACGGCGATCCCGGCGTCCTTGAGTTCCTCGGCCAGTCCCAGCACGCACATGCTCATGCCGAATTTGCTCATGGTATAGGCCAGATGCGGGCCGAACCAGCGCGGCTCCAGGGAAATCGGCGGCGACAGCATCAGAATATGCGGATTGTCGGCCACTTTCAGATGCGGAATACAGGCCTGCGCGCAGAGAAAGGTGCCGCGCATATTGACCCCCATCATCAAATCGAAACGCTTGGCCGTGGTCTCCAGGGTATTGGTCAGACTGATGGCGCTGGCATTGTTGACCAGCACATCGATCCCGCCGAAGACCGCCACCGCCTGCGCCACCGCCTGCGCAATCTGTTCGGGTTCGCGGATATCAACGGAGAGCGCCAAAGCCTTACCGCCCGCCGCCTCGATCTCGGCGGCAGCGCTGAAGATGGTTCCGGGAAGCTTGGGGTGGGGCTCGGTCGTCTTCGCCGCGATGACGATATTGGCCCCATCGGCCGCCGCCCTAAGCGCGATGGCCTTGCCGATGCCGCGGCTGGCCCCGGTGATGAACAGCGTCTTGCCTTTTAATGAGCGCATGTGATCTCCTTTTCCGCCGCAGACGGCTGTTGTTGTTCCAAGCCTGAGTCGAAGTCGCGCCACCTTTGAACCCAGCCCGGCGGCGGCGGCGGCGTCGGCCCCGCCCCCACCAAGGCGGCCACCATCGCCGGCGGCACCGTCCTGTTGCCTTGCAAAAAGGCCGCCCGCACCTGCGCCGAGCAAACGAGCAGGCCGTCGCTTTCGATATGCTGTTCGAGATACAGCCAGCGCTCGTCCCAGGTGATCTGCCGGGTGCGTAAGACAAAAGGCTGGAACGGCTGCAACGGTCGGCGAAAGCGGACGACGGCGCCGCCGATGACCGGTTGCATCTTGTCCTTCAGCACGTGGCGCCAGAAGCCGGTGCGCAGGATGAAGTCCCAACGGCCGAGATCCATCATCGCCAGATAACGGGCGTTGTTCATATGCAGATTGATGTCGATGTCCGCCGGCATCACCCGAAAGGCCAGAACCGATTCGGCAAACGGCTCCAGCCGTTCGGCGAAAAGGGAGGCGATAATCACCCGAAGCAGGCGGATCAATTGCGTCATGGCTTAAAATGCCGCCTCGTCGAACGCCATCATCGAGGCGCCGCCGGCCATGATCGCCGAGAACAAGGCGCCGGTTTGCGGCAGCACGCGGTCCATATAGAAGCGCGCGGTGCCGAGCTTGGCCCGGTAGAAGCCGTCGGAATCGCTCTCGGTTCCGGCCTTGGGCAGCGCCACTTCGACCATCCGCACCCACATATAACCGACCGCCACCAAGCCCAGCAGGCGCAGGTAATCGCTCGCCGCCGCCGCCGCCTCTTCCGGCTTCGACAGACCGACGCGGGCGATCTGTCCGGTAGCCTGCTGCAAACGGACAAAGGCCTTGGCCAGCGGTTGAACGAAGGGACCGAGGTGCTCGTCTTCGATCTTCGCAGCGATCAGATCGGCCAGAGGATGGAAGAAGCGACGCAAATACCGCCCGGCATGCGCCGGCAACTTGCGCCCGATCAGATCGAGGGCCTGAATGCCGTTGGTGCCTTCGTAGATCTGCGCGATGCGGGCGTCGCGGACATATTGCTCCATCCCGTTTTCCCGGATGTAGCCGTGGCCGCCGTAGACCTGCATGCCGAGATTGGCCGCCTCGAAACCTAAATCGGTGAACAGCGCCTTGACCACCGGGGTCAGCAGCGCGACCAGATCCTCGGCTTCCCGACGCGCCTCCTCGCTTTCACCATGATGCTGCACATCAAGCGCATGGGCCACCCAGCCGCCCAAGGCCCGGCAGCCTTCGGTGGTGGCGCGCATGGTCAACAGCATGCGCCGGATATCGGGATGCACGATGATCGGATCGGCCGGTTTGTCGGGATGTTTGGTCCCCGACAACGACCGCCCCTGCAAGCGTTCGCGGGCATAGGCGACAGCCCCCTGATAGGAGACTTCGGCCAAACCCAACCCCTGAATGCCCACCGCCAGCCGTTCGGTATTCATCATGGTGAACATCGCCCGCATGCCCTTGTGCGGCTCGCCGACCAGCCAACCGACGGACTCGTCGAAGTTCAAAACGCAGGTGGCCGAGCCTTTGATCCCCATCTTATGTTCGATGGACCCGCAACTGACGCCGTTCGCATCGCCCGAGCGTCCGTCCTCCTTGATCAGTCGCTTGGGCACGACGAACATACTGATGCCCTTGATGCCTTTCGGCGCGTCCGGCAGACGGGCCAGCACCAGATGGATGATGTTTTCGGTCAGATCGTGATCGCCGGCCGAAATGAAGATCTTGGTTCCGGACAGTTTGTAGCTGCCATCGCCCTGCAGCACCGCCTTGGTCCGGCAGAGTCCGAGATCGGTGCCGCATTGCGGCTCGGTCAGGCACATCGTCCCGGTCCAGGTGCCATCGACGATCTTCGGCAGATAGCGGTCCTTCAAGTCCTCCGAACCATGCGCGAAGAGCGCCAGATAGGCGCCATGCGACAGCCCCGGATACATGCCGAAGGACAGGTTGGAAGCGCAGATCATCTCTTCGACCATGGCATTGACCGACTTCGGCAAGCCCTGGCCGCCATAGGCCGGGTCACTGGCGATTCCCGTCCAGCCGCCGTCCTTGAACAGGGTATAGGCCTCCTTGAAACCGGTCGGCGTGCGAACCACGCCGTTTTCCAAACGGCACCCCTCCTCGTCGCCGGCGCGATTCAAGGGCGCCAGAACCTCTTCGCAGAGCTTGGCGGCTTCATCGAGTACCGGATCGAGAAGGTCGCGGGTGAAATCCTCCAAGCCGGGCAAGGCCGACAAGTCGTCACCTTGATGCAGCTCGTAGAGGACAAAGCGCATGTCGCGCAGGGGAGCTTGATAGCTGGGCATGATGTCAAAATCCTTTGCCTTTCCTCTCCCTTTCGTCACCCCCGGGCTTGACCCGGGGGTCCATGGATGCCCGGGTCAAGCCCGGGCATGACGCGGGAGAGAGGGTTAATTCCTCAAAGGTTTGCCGGTTTCGAGAACGCTTTCGATGCGGGCCAGGGTCGCCGGATGGCGAACCAGG
>DATNIV010000255.1:0-4969 GCA_035604255.1 Telmatospirillum sp.
CCACCCGCCACGGCGTTTCCGACACAGATGACCGGAATCGAGGCGACGAACGGAACGTCGAAAGCGCCGCGCCAAGCGCTGCCGACCCCCCATAGCCAGCCGGCGGGGGCCAGCAGCCAGGACAGAGGCCCCCCTTTGATCCAAAACTCCGGTGCGCGCATCATTTTGCCCCCCCTTTGGTCAGCCATGGGATGACATCGTCCAACACCGCATCCAGAACGCCATCCTCGGCACGAGCGAAATCATGAGCCCTCGCTCCCAAAGCCGCAAGCAACGGACGATCCGACAGGCGGCGGGATAGGGCCGCGATCAAGGCGGCTTCGTCCTCGACCTGTTCCGCCGCCGACGCCTGGCACATCCGGCTGGCGATCTCGGCGAAATTGTCCATATGCGGGCCAAACAACACCGAAGCCCCCAGACGCGCCGGCTCCAGGGGGTTCTGCCCGCCTTGGCCGATCAGGCTCTTCCCCATGAAAACGATCGGCGCCAAGCGGATGAAAAGCCCCAACTCCCCCAATGTATCGGCCAAGAGAATCTCTGTGCCCGGCGTCATCTCCTGACCGGCGCCGCGTTGCGCAACCGTGAATCCTTGCGCCGTCAACTCGGCCGCCACGTCGGCACCGCGACTGGGGTGACGCGGCACGACGATCGTCAAGAGGCCGGGATGGCGGAGCGCCAATTGCCGGTGAACGCGCCCCATCGCCGCCTCTTCGCCGGGGTGCGTGCTGGCGGCCAGCCACCGAGGCCGATCTCCCAACTGTGCGGCCAGACCGGCCAATGTCCCGTCGTCAACCGGCAAAGGCGGCGCCGCGAATTTGAGATTGCCGCGGCAAGCGACGCGGGACGCCCCCAGGACCGAGAGCCGTTCCGCATCGGTCGGCGTCTGTCCGAGACATAAGACGAACCCGGCCAAAAGACGGTGCATCAACCGCTTTTGACGTCGCCATTTGGCAAAGGAACGATCCGAAATACGCCCGTTCAACAGAATGAGCGGAATCTTATGGTCCGCCGTCTCGACCAGCAGATTGGGCCAGAACTCCGATTCCGCCCACAAAGCGAGGTCGGGGCGCCAATGATCGAGGAAACGTCGAACCCACGGCAAACGATCGACCGGGACATACTGATGAATGGCGCCCTGCGGCAATCTCTCGGCCATCACTTCCGCCGACGTCACTGTCCCGGTGGTCAGAAGGACGGTCGTGTTCGCGCGGGCTTGCAGGCGTTCGATCACCGGCAACATGGAGATCGACTCGCCGATACTGGCGGCATGCAACAACACCACCGTGCCTGCGGGCCGCGGTTGGCTGGCCACCCCGCGACGCTCGCCGAAGCGAACCCGATCTTCCTTGCCCCGCGCCATGCGGCGATCAAGATAATAGGCGATCAGCGGCGCACCCAAGGTGGTTAGGCCACGATAAAGAGCCAAAATCACCGCTCGGTCTCCCGATTGCCGGAGGCGTCCGCCTCCTCCGGCCTTGGCGCGGGCTCGACGGGACGATGTCCCATCGCGCGATCGGCCTGCTCGGTAATGGCGTTAAGGCTGGCTTCGATCGCCATCCTCGCCTCCCGCAGACCGTTGGCGTCATTCGGCACGTTGATGGGCGTTCCCCAAACGAAAATACCTTTGGAAAACGGCAAGGCAACGGCGAAGCGGTCCCAGCTTCCCAAGATCCTACGCCGCTTGGTCGAAAAGCTGCAGGGAATGACCGGCTGGCCGGACAATTTGGCGACCTGGGCGATCCCATCGGACGCGCGCATCCGTGGCCCCCTCGGCCCATCGGGCGTGATACCGACGCATGTCCCGCCCTTCAGGGACTGCAGCATGCCGCGCAACGCGGCCAATCCGCCTTTGGAAGAAGAGCCGACAATGGTCTCAATGCCGAAATGGCTGACCGTGCGCGCGATGATCTGTCCGTCCCGATGTTGGGAAATCAGCATTTTGATGGGCTGCCGGCGCCGCCAACAATAGGGCATCATCAGGATGCGGCCATGCCAGAAAGCCAGAATGAAGGGACGCCCCTCGTCCCAAAACGCCTGGGGCACCGCTCCGCCGACGACCTGCCAGCGGCCGGTCACATAGACAAGACGGATGTATTGAGCCGCCAGCCAGCACAAAAGACGACGAATCCCCTCGCTTCTGGTCAGTGTCTTGACCATCCCCATGCCGTCAGCCCCCTACCTGCCGCCCAGGGCCGATCGAGTCTTGCGTCGCGTGGCGATTCATTGGTGCTTGGACGGCCTCGTCACGGCCGATTTTTTTCTGTTTATCGTTCAAGACGTTTTCCACATCCCTCAAGCGGCGCACCATAACACGCGAGCGCGCGAGGGCCAAATGAGTCACGGTTTCACTCTGCTATGCCGGATCGCCTATTCCGCTGAAAGTCCCTGCGGATCGCCCAGCACGACAAAGGACAGATGATCGACATCGAGCAGACGCCGTGCCACGCGTTTCACGTCCGCCAACGTCACTTTGTCGATCAGCGCTTTGCGACGGTCGAGATAGTCGATTCCCAGCTTTTCCGTCTGAATGACCTGCACCAATCCGGCGATCGCCGCGGTACTTTCCAGTTGCAGCGGAAAAGAGCCGTTGAGATAAGTCTTGGCGTCGGCCAGTTCCTTTGGCGTCACCCCATCTTCGGCCATCCGGCGCCATTCCTCTTTGATCACCTGCAGGCTATCCTTGACCCGATCGTTGCGCGTGGCCACCTGCCCCCCGAACAAAGCCGAATGATCCCGCGGCAACAAATAGCTGCTGACCCCATAGGCCAACCCCCGCTTGACCCGGACCTCGGTCATCAGCCGAGAGGAAAAACCACCGCCCCCTAAAATATAGTTCATCACATAGGCGACATACCAATCGGGATCGTCGCGTTTCAAGCCCTGTTCCCCGAACAAGACGATGCTTTGAGGGATGGCACGATGCACGACGTCGATCTTGCCATCCGCCGCGGGCGCGATGTCGGCGACATCGACCGGCGCCGCGTGCGCCGGCAAGGCGCCGAACGTTTGATCAAGCAAGAGCCCGAGATCGGCTGGCGAGATATCGCCCACCACCGATATCGTCAACGTGTCGCGCCCCAAATGACCTGCCACCCAGGCGTTCAAATCGGCGACGGTGATGGCATCGACGCTCTCAGGCGTCCCGTTGATCGGCGATCCGTAAGGGTGGTTGGGATACATCTTGCGGGCGAACGCCCGACGAGCGATCACATCGGGACTTTGTAACTCCTCGGCCAAAATGGCGTGGATCTGCCCCCGAACGCGGTCCACCGCGTCGGCGTCGAAACGTGGCTTGGTCAAGGCGAGGCGCAACAGATCGAAAGCGGTCTGGCGATTGGCGGTGATCGTCTTCAAATGGCCCTGAAAGGCGTCTTGGCTGGCCGAAAAGCCGAACGAAATCGCCAGATCTTCAAGTTTTCCATGAAACGCCTGCGAATCCAGATCCCCCGCGCCTTCGTCAAGCAGCCCACTGACCATTTCGGCAAGGCCGGACTTGTCCGAGGGATCGACGGCCGCCCCCCCTTTAAAACCGAACTCAACCGCGATGATCGGATTGGCATGGTCCTGCACCAGCCAAGCCTCGATACCGCCGGGACTGGAAACGCGCTCGACGGTCATCGCCGCCGCCGGCCACACCGGCAGCGTGCAAAGGACGAGAGCGCATAAGAGAGGACGGAATGTCATCGCAGTTCCCTTCCCGACAGACCCGCCGGAAGCCTTGGCGCCGGTTCCGAGGTGACAGCCTTTGTCGTGGCGTCGTTCGGGTCGGACGGCAGCAGACGTCCGGTCACCGCGCGTTCGTCGCGCAAAATCTGGCGCGCCGCTTCATTGACCAAGTCCGGGGTCACGGCGGCGATCCGCTCGGGCCAGGCTTCGACGTCGGCGACGCTCTCGCCGGTGCAGAGCGCCGCCCCCAAGACGCGGGCCCCCGAGGCATAGGAATCCTTGGCATAGACAATGGCCGTCTGCAGCCGCGACTTGGCCTGATCGACCTCTTCGGCGCGAACCCCCTGGGTCGCGACGGACTGGATCTCCGCCACCATCGCCGCTTGCAGATTTTCCACCGAAACTCCGGACCGGGGACTGGCCTCAAAAGAGAACGAGGAAAGGCCGATGCTTCCCGGATCGTAACCGGCGGCGGCCGAAACGGCGATCTTTTGGTCGACCACCAGCGTCTTATAGAGCCGGCTGGTGGTCCCGCCGCCCAAGATCTCGGCCAGAACTTGCAGAGGATAGGCGTATTTGGTCTCACCGGAGTGATAACTGGGCGCCAGATAGAGTCTCTCCCAGTTCGGTTGATGGACATCCGGATCGCGCATGTCCACGGTGCGGGCGGCAACCGGCGGCGGCTCTTCCGTCCGTTGACGCAAAGGGACCGGACGGGAGGGAATGACGCCGTAATATTTCTCGGCCAAAGGCTTCAACCGCGCCGCCGTGATATCGCCGGAGACCAGCAGAACCGCATTGTTGGGGGCATACCAGCGACGGTGAAAGTCGACGATATCCGACAATGTGTATTTTTCGATCTCATTGCGCCAACCGATCACTGGATGATGATAGGGGCTGTTGAGAAACAAGGCCGCCTCGATCTGCTCTTCCAGCAGCGCCTCCGGCTCGTTCTCGATTCGCATCCGGCGCTCTTCCAAAACAACCTGGCGCTCCGGCTGAAAATCCTGGTCCTTCAGGGACAGGTTGGTCATCCGATCGGCTTCCAACTTCATCACCAGATCGAGCTTGTCGGCGGCAACGTTCTGGTAAAACGCCGTGTAGTCGGCTGTGGTAAAGGCGTTGTCGCGGCCGCCATTGCTCGCCACCAGTTGGGAGAAGGCGCCCGCCGGCACCGTTTTGGTGCCTTTGAACATCATATGCTCGAGCATATGGGCAAGTCCGGTCTTACCGGCCACCTCGTCCGCCGAGCCCACCTTGTACCACAGCATATGGCTGACCACCGGCACCCGATGGTTCGGAA
>DATNIV010000256.1:0-7271 GCA_035604255.1 Telmatospirillum sp.
GGCTGGGTAAGACGGATGAGCCCCCATGGCTCGACGATAACTCAAGAAGAACGCCCGGCCCGCCAGCCGTTCCCACTCGTCCATATGGCGCTGCATCTTGGCGCCGACCTCCGCCGAATCGCCGACCACATGGTCCAACGCGGCGGCTCCGACCTCGCCCAGGGAGAACAGCATGCCCGCCACGTCACGCAGCGGCGTGTGCTTCCGCCGTCGCTCGTCCCAGGTCCGCCCAGGCTCCCCTCCGTAATTGGCGATCAAAAAATCATTTTTCGCCAGCCAGACCTGACCGAGATCGTAATCGCCGTGATACCGTGTCTTCACGGCGCCCGGCCGCACTCCGGCCGGCCGCATGATGCGCCGATAAAGCTTCGGTCGAATCGCCAGCAAAGCGGCACCGACGGTTCTTGCCACCTCCGGCAACTGCGGCAACTCTTGCACCAGCAGCGCGAACATTGTCTCCATCTCGCGCCGCACTTTACTGACCCAGTCGGCGATGTCGTCCGCGCTGATCGGCTCGCTGCCGAAGGCTCCCGCTTCGTCAGGCAGGGCCAGCGCCCGGTGGAATTCCGCCGTGCGCTGGCCGAGTGTCTTCATCAGCCGCTTGTAGGCGGTATGCCGCGCATCCGGCGCCGGCGCCGGGGTCGCGCGAAGGTCGTCCAGGAAGCGTTCCAGATAATTCAGCGTATAGACCCAGGCATCGCCCTGATTTTCCGTATAGCATTCCAAAATCGCCAGGGTCGACCGCACCCCTTGCGCATCCGCATATTCCACCGTGCCCGCGAGTTGCGGGACGTGGAAGAATTTTGCCGTCTCGGTGAGAAAGCGCGACAGTTCCAGCTCCGGATGCATTCCCTCCAACAGCCAGCGATAGCCCTTCAGGACCAGCCGATCATCGAGATTCACCCGAAGCCGCCCATACTCCGATACGGTGTGCATGACCTTCGCAAACCCGACCGCACCGGCAAATCCCGGGTAGGCGCTGGTCGCGTTAAATTCCAGCGTCCCGCTTCCGAAGGCGAGCGTCGCGCCCCGATCGATCGCCGACACCACGGCGCACCAGAAACGATCGTCCCAGAAGGCGTCGAATACAATGCCCATCCGGGCGCGCCGCCGCACCTTGGCCAAGGTGACATGCTGCACCGCACTGATGCGGCCCTCGTCCTCATCCTCCCAGGCCAAGGCCAAAGGCATGGCGTAGTTGTGGGTCTCGCCATCGGCACGGATGACCACCACCGTGGCCAGCAGCCAACTGCCGGTCTCCGCCGACCACTCGCACATATCGCCGAATCTGAATTTCGCAAGAACGGCGTCCCGATCCACGAACCAGGACTGCGCAGGGAAAAACCGTGGCATGATCTGCCGCTCCAGCCGCTCTTTCGCGCGGTGCGCCATCAGTTGGTTCACCCCCTCGCGTCCCTGCGTGCCGTCACGCGGAGAGCAGCCTCCCGTCTCGACCAAAACCAGCACCAACAGCTCCGGCGCCGTCGGACGGTCTTCGTGCCAAGCCGGTGGTTTCTCGTCCGCCGCCAGACGAAAGGCGTAAAAGCCATGGCCACCGAGGGTGAGCAGATAGGGCAACTCGCCGACGGGCGGGAATTTGCTACGCCCCATCAATTCCACCGGTACGCGTCCCCTGAAAGCGGACAGGTCCAGTTCCACGGCCTGCGGCGCGCGCGACAAATTGGCCACGCACAGAATCGTCACGTCTTCATATTCGCGCAAGTAAGCGAGGATCTTGCGGTTTCCGGGATGCAAAAAGCGCAACGTGCCGCGACCGAAGGCTCGATGCGCCTTGCGCATCTCGATCAACCGTCGCAGCCAGTTGAACAGCGAGAAAGGATTGCGGTGCTGCGAGTCCACATTGACCGCGCCGAAACCATACTCCGGGTCGACAATGGGCGGCAGAAACAAGCGTTCCGGGGCGGCCGTCGAGAATCCGCCGTTCGGCCCGCCGCTCCACTGCATCGGGGTCCGCACCCCATTGCGGTCGCCGAGCAGGACGTTGTCGCCCATGCCGATCTCGTCTCCGTAATAAAGAATGGGCGAGCCCACCAGGGTCATCAGCAGCAGATGCATCAATTCGATGCGATGCCGGTCGTTCTCCAGGAGCGGCGCCAACCGGCGACGAATCCCTAAGTTGATGCGCTCCTGCGGATCCAGGGCATAGGCCTGATAGAGGTAGTCCCGTTCGCGATCGGTCACCATCTCCAAAGTCAACTCGTCGTGGTTGCGCAGGAACACCGCCCATTGGCAATTGTCCGGAATATCCGGAGTTTGCTCCATGATCTCGACAATCGGATGGCGGTCTTCTTGCGCGATGGCCATATACATGCGGGGCATCAGCGGAAAATGGTAGGCCATGTGGCACTCGTCGCCATCGCCGAAATAATCGCGCACGTCCTCCGGCCACTGGTTTGCTTCCGCCAGAAACATGCGGTCGGCGTAGCGCTTATCGAGTTCGACGCGCATACGCCTGATGATGGCGTGGGTCTCCGGCAGATTTTCGTTGCTGGTGCCCTCGCGCTCACACAGGTAAGGCACGGCATCCAGGCGCATGCCATCCACCCCGGCGTCGAACCAGAAACGCATCACACGCATCAGCGCCTTGAAAACCTGGGGATTGGAAAAATTCAGGTCCGGCTGGTGGGAGAAAAAGCGATGCCAGTAATAGGCTTGGGCTTCTTCGTCCCACGTCCAGTTGGATTTCTCGGTATCGGTGAAGATAATCCGTGTGCCGCCATATTTCGTATCGCTGTCGCTCCACACATAGTAGTTCCGTTTGGCCGATCCAGGCGGTGACCGGCGCGACGCCTGGAACCAGGGATGCTGGTCCGACGTGTGATTGATCACCAGTTCGGTGATCACGCGCATTCCCAGGCGATGCGCCTCATGAATGAACCGTCGGAAGTCCGCCATTTTGCCGAAGGTCGGATGGACATGGTGATAGTCGGCGATGTCATAGCCGTCATCCCGCATGGGGGACGGATAGAACGGCAGCAGCCACAGCGTGTTCACACCAAGCTCCTGCAAATAGCCGAGCTTCGAGATCAGGCCGGGGAAGTCGCCGACACCATCACCATTTCCGTCGAAGAAAGCCTTGACGTGCAGCTCGTAGACGATGGCGTCCTTGTACCACTGCGGATCCGCGTCTATCGCGGGGGCGGAGCTCTTGCGTATTTCGGAAGAGGTGATCAAGCGTGCGGTAATTTGGGGCACAATGAACCTATCCAATTGCGACTTTGACATTGTGCGGGGCAAATACGCTGACAAAATGGCAAAAACTTACGGTGTTACAATAGGCTCTCGCGAGCAGCTCGCGTGAGACTCGGAATCTACGCAGTCGACGAACGCCTGATGCGCGCCCACCGGCGCAATCATGGGGATTTGGTGCGCGAAGGAGAGGTGCCGCTTCTGGTCAATCGTGGAAGACGCCAATTCATGGCGCTGCCGACACAGAGAAAAGCCGGTAATGATGAGCGTGCGAACCGAAAGCTCCACCTCTTACCGAAACATCCTGCGACGAAGAGCACGAAAGCATATTTCTTCCGTTTGCTCCGAAGTCAGGTACTATTCTCGAACTGACAACACCAAGGCCCCCGATGATTTCTTACGTCTTTCAGTTTGGCGATGTCTGGCGAAACTTCGACGAACTGTTATGGGGCGCATTGCTCACCGTCGAACTTTCCCTTGGCGCGTTGCTCTTCGGCCTCGTCTTAGCCATTCTGTCCGCCTATGGCCGTATTTCCTGGCCGCGCATCGCCAGCCCGATCGTCGGCGCCTATGTCGAAGCGATTCGCAACACGCCCCTGCTTGTGCAGGTTTTTTTGATTTTCTTCGGACTTCCGGCGCTTGGCGTGATGCTGTCCGCGGATGAAGCCGCCCTGTTCGCCCTGACAGTCAATTTCGGCGCCTATGCGACGGAAATCCTGCGCTCCGGTCTTGAGAGCGTACCCTCCGGTCAGATCGAGGCTGGATTGGCGCTTGGCCTGAAACGTTGGCAAGTCTTCCTCAAAGTCGAACTGTTTCAAGCCATGCGCGTCGTCTTCCCCGCCCTCTGCAGCCAGTTCATCTTGCTGTTGCTGGGATCTTCCATCGTTTCGGCCATCGCGGCGCGCGAAATGACGGCGGCAGCCAACGATATCCAGTCACGAACCTTCCGAAGCTTCGAGGTCTATCTGGTGGTCACCGCGCTCTATTTCGTCATCGCCACTCTGTTCTCAGTGGCCTTGGAGACCGTCGATCGATTGGTGTTCCGCCGTCAGGATCGGCCGAGGGCCTTGTCATGAGCCGCCTCTTTTCCTCGAACGATCTGGCGTTCATCCTCTTGGCGACACGCTGGACCGTGCTCTTGTCGATGATTGCCTTTGCTGGCGGCGCCACTCTTGGCTTGGCCGTCGCCCTTGCCCGCGTGTCCGAGCGCTCCCCCCTTCGTTTTGCCGCCGCAACGTTTATTCGCATCTTTCAAAACACCCCACTGCTGATGCAGTTGTTCCTTGTCTATTTCGGCGTCAACATCATCGGCATGAACATCGACCCGCTGGCGGCGGCGGCACTGGGACTCATTCTCAACGCAGCCGCCTTTCTGGGCGAGATCTGGCGTGGCTGTATTCAAGCCATCCCCGGCGGCCAGGCCGAAGCCGGCCGGGCTCTCGGCCTCACGGCCTATCTCCGTATGAGACTGATCATCCTGCCTCAGGCGCTCAAGATCGCCATCGCGCCCACGGTCGGCTTCCTGGTGCAGATCGTCAAAAACACATCACTGGCCTCGATCATCGGGTTTACCGAACTCACCCGCAGTGGCCAAATTGTCAACAATGCCACCTTTCGCCCCTTTCTCATCTTCAGCATTGTCGCGATGCTGTACTTCGTTCAATGCTGGCCCCTGTCCTATTGGAGCCGGAAATTGGAGTTGCGAATCAGCAGTGGGAAAACGTAACTCAAAAGCCAAAGAAACCAACAAAGGGAAACTGCCATGCAGCGCTTTAGTATCAAGGCCCTTCTGACAAAAGCCATTTTGACACTGGCCCTTGTCACTCTTTCAGCAGCACCGTCTTTTGCCCAAAGCATCGACGACATCGTGAAAAAAGGCAAACTCACCGTCGGCATGCTGGTCGATTTGCCGCCCTTCGGGCTGATGACCGACGGCAAACCCGATGGCTATGACGCCGACGTCGCCAAATTGATGGCAAAATATCTGGGGGTCGAACTGGAAATCGTCCCGGTGACCGGCCCCAATCGCATTCCCTATCTGCTCACCGGCAAAATCGACATTCTGACCGCCACCTTCGGCATCACGCCGGAACGCGCCAAGCAGGTCCAGTTCTCCATTCCCTACAGCACCATCGAGATCCAGCTTCTCGGGCCGAAAGCGACAAAAGTCACCTCTTTTGCCGATATCGCCAATTTGAAAGTGGCAGTCGCCCGCGCCAGTTCACAGGACACCGCCCTGACCGCGCAAGCGCCGAAATCGACCACCATATTGCGTTTCGACGATGACGCGTCGGCCGGCCAAGCCTATCTGTCGGGCCAGGCCGATCTGATCGGCTCCAACAACATCACGGCTCTGCAATTGGCGTCAACCAATCCCCCCAAGGGCATCGAAAAGAAGATCGCTTTGCGCAGCCAATATCAAGGCATCACACTGCGCCGTGGATCCGACGATCTGCGCCAATGGGTCAATACGTTCCTGTTCTTCATCAAGAACAATGGCGAGCTTGATGCCATCAACCAAAAATGGTTTCACGAACCCTTGCCGCCACTGCCTGTTTTCTGACCCTTATCGCGTCGTGCGCGCGAATACCAACCGGCGATGAGATTGACTTAATCGCTGGTTGGTATCGGCCACCACCCCTGGAAGAAGAACTATAAAGGAGGAAAGTCTTGTCCTCCTGGCCCGTGACCGCCATCTTTATTTCTTAACCCCTCTTTCTCAGATCCATGTCGTTGGCACGGAGGAAAAATAGGGGTTAAGCGAGTCAACTGGACCAGCCGCCGTGGGCGGCGTAAAATTAGCAGGCACAAAACAAGGAGGCTCGCCATGCCCAACATCGGCGACTCTGGGATCGGAACCGAACTTCGGACCACCCCTCCGGCAAGTGCTGTCCAGACGGCGCTGGATGTCACGCATCGGCGCAATCGTCTGGCCGGATTGTGGGCCGCCGAGTTGCTTGGCTTGATTGGCCATGCCGCCCAGGATTACGTTCGCGGTGTCATGCATCCCGGACATCCGCATGACGATGTCCATGACGACGACCAGGAAAAAGTCGTCGATAAACTATCGGAAGACTTGGCAGGTCATGCCACGGAAGCGGAAATCCGGAAAAGGATGATTCATTTCCTGCGGGAGGCCATGCGACAAGACGGAACCCATAAAGCCGACTGATTGGATGCCCGGAACGCTCGCTCCAAAGCACCCAATCGAATTCGTCTAGCCGCGTAGGACGCCGCCGGTCGCCTTGCCGACAGCATCCACCACCTTGGCAGCAACCGCTTCGATCTCGGCGTCGGTCGGCGTTTTTTCGACCGGCTGCAAGGTCACCTGGATCGCCAGGCTCTTCTTGCCTTCACCGGCATGCGGTCCTTCATAAAGATCGAAGAGCAACACGTCGCTGATCAGCGTCTTGTCGGCGCCCTTGGCGGCACGCAGGACGGCTTCGGCGCGCACCGAACAATCGACGACAAAAGCGAAATCGCGTTCGATCGCGTGGAACGGCGAGACCTTGAGCAAGGCCTTGGCTTTGGTCGCGCGGACCTTCGGCAAAGGAATAGCGTCAAGGAACACCTCGAAGCCGACCACCGGGCCTTTGATATCCAGGGCCGCGAGAACCCGCGGATGGATCTCGCCAAAGGTGGCGATGACCTTGACGCCCAGCTTGAGACTGCCGGAACGGCCCGGGTGATACCAGGCTGGCGCCTCCGCCACCACCTGCAAACCGTCGGCCGGTCCGCCAGCCGCCGCGATGGCTCCGGCGGCATCCGCCTTGGCGTCGAACACATCGACCGGTCGCGACACTTCGGCCCAGTGGCGCCCCGACGCACGACCGGTGCGAATCCCCGCGGCCACCGCCCTTTGGTCCTCCGGCCGATCCCCGTTGAACTCCGGCCCAACTTCGAACAAGGCGATGTCCTTGAAACCACGGTCGGCGTTTCGGCCCGCCGCCGCCACCAGATTGGCCAAGACCGAGGGACGCATCGAATCGAGGTCGCTGGAAATCGGATTGGCCAGCGTCAACTCCGGCTTTCCGCCACCAAACAAGGACGCCAAAGAGGAC
>DATNIV010000257.1:0-2863 GCA_035604255.1 Telmatospirillum sp.
ATCTGAGCACCACCGCCAATAACGGCGCTCAGTAGCGCAATAATAAAGAATAATTTCTTATACATTTTTCCTCCAATATCGACGGCGCGCCCTTCATCCAAGGTGAATGCCATTACGATTTCGCCACCTGCCGCCCGACCAGATAGCCGAAGGTGTAGCAGCGCCCCAGGGACAACCCGGGGACGGTGAGCGGATAGTCGACGCCGCCGTAGAAGCCGCCGCCAAGATTGCCGATGACATACAATCCCTTGATGGGACGTCCGTCCGCATTGAGGGCGCAATGGGTGTCATCGATCAGCATGCCGGAGCAGATCGCCGAGATGCGCACGGTATGGTGAATGCCGTAGAACGGCGGCTTTTCCACCGGAACCAGCAGGTGGGCCGGCTTGCCGAAGTCGGTGTCCTTGCGGGAAGCGACAAGCTCGTTGTAGCGTTTGACCGTTGCCAAGAATGTCGGCGGATCGAGTTCAAGCTTCTTGGCAAGTTCCTCGAGGGTATCCGCCCGGTGCGTATTGACCAGGGAATTGAAGACGCCCTTTTTGGGACCGGGCTCTTCCGGCATCCAATTCTTCAACGCGTCCGGCGGAAACAGCTTGCCCGGCCATTTGGCGGCCTGCGTCATGTAATTGGCATCGAAGACCTTGCAGTAATGCCCGGCGTTCTTGGCGTCGCGCAGGTAGTTGTTGAGCACCGACATCTCGGCGGTCTCATTGACGAAGCGTTTGCCCTCCCGATTCACCGCCAGGAACGGCATGTCGCACATCGGCGCCGGCCCGGCGTCGAAGTCATGCAGCATCTTGGTGTGACCGATCGGCTCGATCACGCCCCCCGCCCAATAAATCATGGCGAAGCCGTCGCCGGTCTTGCCCATCTGCTTGCGGCCCATGTGCTTCACGTCCGGAATGAAGTAATCCGACATGGCCTTGTTGTTCTGGTAGTCGCCGGTCGCCATGATGACGCCCTTTCGGGCGAGAAACTTCGTGTATTGGCCGTCCCGGCTCTTGGCGATGACGCCCTGCACATCGCCGGATGGGCTTTGCACCAGCTGTGAGGCGGGCAGGTTGTAGAAGAATTTGACGCCGGCCTTCTCGGCGGTGACGGCCAGGTGGCGCATGCCATCACCATTGGTGTAAGGCTTCGGCCCGAACATCGCCGTGACCCAGTCCAGTTTGTAGCCATTGACGTCGAGGGTATCGCCGTGCTGGGCGTTGCCCTCGCTGATGACCGGCGAGCCGCCCTGCCTGGCGCGGTCGATCACCCAACTGACGGCTTCACCGGAGTTGTAGGCCCATTGCCGCACGAGAGCGGGATTGCAGCGGTGACAATTGTCGGCAACGATCCGCGAGATCATCGCTTCGACACCGGCCTTGTCGCTGTTGGCCAGAAGAATGCCGGAGCCTGTATTGCCCTGCGAAAGAGCGAACGGCGCCTTCTGGATCACAGCGACCGACGCGCCATTCTCAGCCGCCGAGAGGGCCGCCGGAACACCGGCGGCACCGGCGCCGACGACCACAACATCGAAGGTCAGCGTCGTCGCGATGTCTTTGTCCGCGATCGACTGCGGCTTCGGCAGGAAGGAGAGCGATGCTCCGCCATCCGAGCTTTTGCCGAAGTCTCCACCGGCGGCCCCCGTCGGCGTGGCGGTGTCGGCGGTGGCACAGCCCGTCACCCCCAGCATGCCGAGGCCCGTCGCCCCCGCCGCCGTGCGGGACAAAAAGCTCCGGCGCGAGACGCCCTGTTCAAGCACGGTCCTGGTATACTGGTCCATTACTTTTCCGTCCTGGGAATGATCCCGGCTCATGGTTCTCTCCTCTTTCGGCGCACATCCGTGTGCAATCTCTTCTTCGCCTCAATACAGGGGCTGCGACTGGCTAAGGGGGGAACTCCTCGCCGCCGCTGTTTGGCCTTCAGGGAGGAAAAGACCAAACCACAACGGCGAGGAGCACCAAGGCTGCTTATCGGCAGTCGAATGCCGCAGCCTCGTCGCTATTGCCAGCCCCCCGGTAGTGCGGAGTCTGCGGATAAGGACAAAGCGGCCGGGAGAGACCGGGGCGCAAGCGGGATCCGCTTTGCGCATCGGTCGACGCGGTGGCGATCAGCCGCTCCGGCGCCTTGCCCCGCTCGACCCAGGCGACGATCGGGTCCAGCGTATCGAACGAGTCCAGGGCGTATTGACCGCCGCCACAGTGGTTCATGCCGGGTGCCAGGAACAAGCGTGCGAAATCCGACGTACCGTCGCGGTACTTTTCCTGCAATTTCTTGTAATAGCCGATGGTATCGAGCGCCGAGAACACTGGGTCGCTGACGCCGTGATAGAGAATCAGCTTGCCCTTGTGCTTGCGGAAAGGCTCCAGCGCCGTCTTATCGGCCACCATGAAGTCGAGGCCCGAGGTTTTGTAGGTGGCATCGGTGGCGGCGACCGCCGCACGGATGTCGTCAACCGGCGTGGTCAGGATGTCGAAATCCCCCCCCGCCGGCGTCATGAACACATATTTCAGCGAAAGCCCGCCCAAGATCAGATTCAGCGCCGGTGTCTTGGCGTTGCCCAGTTTCCACAGCCGCCATCCCGGGCTGCTGATCCCTGAATCGTAAGGCCAAGGGCTATAGAGCGCCGTACCGTCTTTCCCTTTGGCGCCGCCGAAAATCTTGTGCAAGGCCGCCACCTGCGGAGCGCTCAGACAGTTGTCGGCTTTGTCCCCCGAACATTGCAGGCTGGCTGGATCGAAAGTGCAGGCTTCGGGATCGGTGATCAACTGATCGTCGGTGCCGTCATGACCGGCGCATTGCTTGACGACGGCGCGCGAGACCAGGTCGAGATCGGCATCGGTGAATGCGCGGGTCAGATCCGGTTTGCCATCGGCCG
>DATNIV010000258.1:0-2669 GCA_035604255.1 Telmatospirillum sp.
TTGCCGATGGTGCCGCCGGTTGTGTTGGCCGCCACCAGAAGAAGGTCGCTGACCCCGATCTGCTGGGCTGTCGCCCCTTGCAGGGCGCAGAACAGGGCGTTCGCCGAGGTGTCGGAACCGGTCAGGAAGACGCCGACCCAACCTAGAACGGGCGAGAAGAAGGTGAAGGCTTTGCCCGATTCAGCAAACATTAAGGCTAGCGTGGACGAAATGCCCGAATAGTTGCAGACGTAAGCGAAAGCGACGACCGAACCGATGGTCCAGATGGGTTTCTTGAGGTCGTTGAGGACTTCGAAGAAGGTGGAGAAGCCAACGGAAACCTTGGCCCGGATGACGATCATGGAGACGATGGCGGCGGCCAGGATCGAGGTTCCGGTGGCCGACACCAGATTCAAGCTGAAGCTGGCGGGATAGGCGGTGAGGACTTTGGCGATCGGCGGGGCCTTCAAAACCAGCTTGTCCAGATAGGGCACGGCGAAGGTGATGGTGGTCTCGTAGAGCGCGCCGCCCTTGGCGAACAGGACTTTGAAGAACGGCAGGTTCCACAGAACCACCGACAAGGTCAGGATGATATAGGGCGACCAGGCCATGAAGACTTGTCCGCCGCTGTAAGACTTGGTTTGCGCGCCGGTGGGCTTGGTGTGCGCGAAGCGGAAAATATTTTTCGGCTTCCAGAATTTCAGGAAGACGGCCGTGCCGACCAGGCTGAAGATCGAACCGAGAATCGCTGGCAGTTCGAAGCCGATGAAGTTGGAGGCGAGCAATTGTCCGATGTCGAAGGTGACAGCCGCCACCAGGACCGCCGGCCACGTTTCCTTGATGCCTTTCCAACCATCCATGATGAAGATGACCCAGAAGGGCACCAACAACGTCATCACGGCGAGCACGCGGCCGGCTTCGGCGCCGACACGGAACGGATCGAGACCGGACACCTGACCGGCGACCAGAATCGGAATGCCCATGGCGCCGAAGGCGACCGGAGCGGTGTTGGCGATCAGACACAGACCGGCGGCATAAATCGGTTCGAACCCCATGCCGACGAGCAGAGCCGAGGTGATGGCCACCGGAGCGCCGAAGCCGGCCGCACCCTCGAGGAAGGCGCCGAACGAGAAGCCGATCAGCAGCATCTGGAGACGTTGATCTTCGGTCACCGAGACAATCGAGGCGCGAATGATCTCGAATTGCCCGGTCTTGACGGTGAGCTTATAGAGGAACACCGCGGCGACGATGATCCAGGCGATCGGCCAGATGCCGAAACAGAATCCGTCGCCGACGGCGGCGAGAGCAATGGTAACCGGCATGTGATAGCAGAGCGCCGCGACCAGAGCGGCGATGATGACGGTGATCGTGCCGGCGACATGCCCCTTCATCTTGAAGACGGTCAGTGCCAGGAAGAAAAAGATGATCGGCAGAGCGGCGACCAATGACGATAGCCAAAGGTTGCCAAGCGGGTCGTATACCTGCGTCCAAGTTTGCATAGTTGCTCCTCGTGTCGGCCGAGAGCCAATCGGTTTGGATGCAGGCTTTAGGGCAGCCACGCTTTTCGGATCGTGGTCTATCCCGCAGATCGTGTTCCATGTTCCGGACCCGCGATCGCGCCTTGAACGCTTCCCCCCAAAAGGTGGCCTTCGGCTAGCCAATGCGCCGCATGGTAAATTAATTTGACCATAAAAGTAAAGAAGGTAATAAACTCCGCACGCACTGATTCCACTGGATGGGTGTTTTTCCTTGGTGAAGATTGGCTTTCCGGCGGTTGTTCGCGTCTAGGCGCTTCTCGTGTGGCGAGGGGGGCTGCGGAAGAGCCGCCCGGACGAAGTGGTGGGAATTTTTCAATCGGGACACTAGAATATGCCGCATCGCAGAATTGCGCGAGCGGATGATCAATACCTTCGATGGCGAGGGATGCAGCGCTCTCGACGAATGGGTGTGGAGCTTTGCAAGTGACGTCTCAAACAACGCCGTCTTTTACGCCAGACGACATGCTTTCGCGTGTGCTCTATCGCGATGCCATGATGCTGGTGCTTGATAAACCGGCAGGTCTCGCCGTGCATGCCGGTGGGAAAAAAAACGAGCATCTGGGGCAATATTTCGACGATTTGCGCTTCGGTTTGCCGCAGGCGCCCGAACTGGCGCATCGACTGGATCGCGACACCTCCGGCTGTCTGATCCTCGGTCGACATCGTCAATCCCTGAAGCGTCTTGGCGCCTTGTTCGCGCATGGGCGGGTGGAGAAAACCTATTGGGCCGTCACGGTCGGTGCGCCGCCTGAGGAGGCCGGACTGATCGACCGGCCTTTGTCCAAGATCAATGCGACATACGGGTGGCATATGAAAGTCGATCCGCAGGGGCAGCCCTCGGCGACCGAGTGGCGGTTGCTGGGGCGAACCGGCCGTTTGTCCTGGCTGGAATGCCGGCCAAGAACGGGGCGAACGCACCAGATCCGCGTGCATCTGGCCTCGATCGGTTGCCCCATCGTTGGTGATGGCGTTTATGGCAAGGGAACGGCCGACCTTTTGTCGCCCCATCTCCATCTGCATGCGCGGGCCATCACCGTTCCGCTTTACCCAAAAAAGCCGCCTGTTACGGTGACGGCGCCGATCCCTTCCCATCTTGCCGAACTGCTGCGATCCTGCGGTTGGGCGGGGGAAGATGGGGACGGAGAGCATATT
>DATNIV010000259.1:0-11359 GCA_035604255.1 Telmatospirillum sp.
TCCGGCCTTCAAATCGGCGAGACTCGCATCGACATCGGGAGCCGTGAGATCGACCCATCCGACGACTCCGGCGACAAAATCGACCTGTTCGGCAAGCGCCAGGAATTGCCGGGTTTCTTCGAGACTCGACCAGGTCTGCACCAGCACCGTCGCCCCGACGCCAGCGGCGCGGAGCTCTGGACGAAGATCGTCCGGCCCGAAGACTCGCCGGAGCGGCGCGTAGCGACCGCTGAGCCAATCGTAATCGCCGGCCTCAGGGTTCCAGAAGTGTTGATGAGCGTCGATCATGGTAAAAGGCATCCGTCCCCCCAATTCCCCGGCCGGTGGTCAGTGAACCGCCGATGTCCGCCCGACCGCCGCCTGAAACCGAAGCCAAACCGCCTCCGGGACGGCCGGACCCGGCACAATGTCGGTCACGTCGAACGACCGGCGCACCACGGCGCGGGCTTCGTCGAGCGAATGAACCGCACCCAGCGCCATCATCTGCACACAAGCATTCCCCAATGCCGACGTCTCGACCGGCCCGGCACTCACCGGAATTTGGCAGGCATCGGCACAGAGTTGGTTGAGAAGCCCGTTCTGGCTGCCGCCCCCGATGATGCAGATGTGTTTCAGCGGCCGGCCGCGGAGCGTTTCAAGGTCTTCCTTCACGCGTCGGTAGCCGAGAGCGAGACTGTCGAAGACGCAGCGCGCCAAGGCTCCCAGCCCCTCCGGGGCCGCCTCCCCATTTTCGGTGGCGATAGTCCGGAGCGTGTCGGTCATCGAAACCGGATTGAGGAACCGCGGATCGTCCGGATTGACGATGCTGGCCCACGCTGGCGCGGCCGCGGCGGCGGCCACCAGATCGGTGAAGGCCGGCGACCCCAATTCCTTGCGGATTCGCTGGATCAGCCACAATCCCATCATGTTCTTGAGCACGCGATAGCGGCCGCAGACCCCACCTTCGTTACCGAAGTTGAAGCGATGTGCGGCGGCATCGGCATAGGGCGTCGGGCTTTCGACGCCCATCAGCGACCAAGTGCCCGAACTCAGGAAGGCATCGTCCGGACCATTGAGCGGCGCGGCGGCGACGGCCGAAGCGGTATCATGGCCACCGGGCGCGATGACGCGGATGGTACGACCATCGGCCGCCAGCGTGACGGCGCCGATGGTCGTACCGGACTCGACAGGTTTAACCATCAGCCCCGGCGCCACGCCGGCAATCGCCAGCAAATCCACATCCCAGTCACGGGTCGCCAGGTTCAGCAGTTGGGTGGTGGTTGCGATGGTGTATTCGTTGCTGATGACACCGGAGAGACAGAAATGGAGATAGTCCGGCATCATCAGGAGATGGCGGGCGCGCCGCAGCCAATCGGGATGGCGTTCGGCCGTCGCCGCCAGTTGATAGAGCGTGTTGTAGGGTTGGAAATGAATGCCGGTCCGCCGGTAAATCTCTTGCGGCGTCATCCGGGCGAATACGGCATCCATCATTCCTTCGGTTCGCAGGTCACGGTAAGCGACCGCCGGGCCGACGCGACGCCGGTCCTCACCCAGCAAGACGAAGTCGACCCCCCAGGTGTCGCAGCCGACGCTGTCGAGCGGAGCGAGCAGATCCGCCTTGTCGAGACCGATGCGCATATTCGCTTCGATCGCATCGACGTCCCAGCACTGATAACCCGTCTCCTCGTCTGAGATCAGCGGCGTTTCAAAACGATGCGCCTCGATCAACGACAAGCGCCCTGCGGTCAATTCGGCCAGAATAACGCGACCGCTGCCGGCCCCCATGTCGACCGCAGCCGAACGCACCGTGGAGATTGGTGATGCCATGGCTTTTCCTTGCTCGCTCACATTCGAATGACAGGGATCACGCAACAGGAATCACGCCCTTCTTGATCAGGATATTGCCGTATTTCGCGGTCTCACCGGTCACGACGACGGCGAAGGCCCGGCGCGTCCGTTCGTAGAAATCGAAACGCGACAGATAGGTTATGTCCACGGTGTCCGGGTGGTGGCGCAAGATGGCGCCGCGGTAACGGATGGGAACGTCCGGATCGAGCGTGTCGCCGGCCGTCGGCGCCATCATCACCACCGGATCGGTGACATAGGAGTCGAGCACCCAGAGTGGCAGGATCGCGTCCAAAAGATCGTGGATGCGCAAACCATCGGCCCGCAAAACGCGACTATTGACACTTTCAGCCGGAAAATGGGCATCGGCCAAGACGAGTTCGTCGCCATGGCCCATGCGGCTGAGAACGGCCAGCAACTCGGGTGACAACAGCGGAGAGAGTCCTCGCAGCATGAGCGGTTCTCCTTGGGAAAAAGGGGCCTCGCGCCAAGGAGCCCGGCGCGAGGCAAGTTTCAGGGGACGGGGGAGACGATCAGAGAGCTTCGCGGAAAAGCGCCAAGACCTGATCGTCCGTCATCGGCACAGGATTTCCAGGCGCGCATGGATCTTGCTGAGCCTTCGTCACGAAAATGGGAAGATCGGCCTCCGTCACGCCCAGTTCGCCGAAACCTTTGGGGATTCCCACCGTCGCCGACAGAGCCCGGATCGCCGCGATGGCCGCGACCGATGCCGCCTCGTCGGTCATGGCGGCCGTATCGACGCCCATCGCCTGGGCAATCCTGGCAAAACGCTTCACCGCATGCGGCCGATTGAAGTTCTCGACGATCGGCATCAGGATGGCGTTGCAAACGCCGTGCGGCAGATTTTTAACCGCCCCCGGCTGATGCGCCATCGCGTGCACCATGCCAAGACCGGCGCTGTTGAAGGCAAGTCCGGCGATGAACTGGCCATAGGCCATCATCTCGCGAGCTTCCAGATCATCGCCGTGGGCGACCGCACGGGGCAGGTAAGACGAGATCAGCCGGATCGCTTCCAGGGCCGAATGATCGGTGAGGACGTGCGCCCCTTGCGAAACATAGGCCTCGACGGCATGGGTGAGCGCATCCATGCCGGTTGCGGCGGTCGTCGCGGCGGGAATCTTGATCATCATCGCCGGATCGTTTACCGAAATGTCGGGAATGATCTTGGCATCGATGATCACCATCTTGACCTGATTGTCGGTGTCGGTGATGACCGCGTTCGAGGTGACTTCGGCGGCGGTGCCGGCGGTGGTATTGACGGCGATCAGAAAAGCCCCTTCGCGCCCGACCTTGCCGACCCCGTTGTAGCGGGTGATCGGCTTGGGGTTGACCGACAAGATGCGCACCGCTTTGGCGGTATCGATCGGACTGCCGCCACCGACGGCGACGATCGAATCGCACGTGCCAGCGCAAAATAAATCGAAGGCCCGATCGACGATGGCAACCGTCGGATTGGGCTCGACACCGTCGAAGACCACCGGAGTCAGGCCCAGGGCCTTCAGCCCGTCCACCAGAGGCTGGACCAGACCAACCTTGACGAGAACGGAGTCGGTCACGATCAACGGTGTCTTGAATCCGCGCTGAGCGAGCTCGGACGGAACGTCAGCCAGACAACCGGCGCCGCTGATATTGATCTTTGGAAAGCAAAGACGAAATGTCATCGTTGATATCCTACGTACAATGAGCCGGCAGCAACGCGAACACCACTACCGGCCCCTCGGCATATTTCATTCGAGAAATATGCCGAGGGGTAACCCGTTAGTAGAGAACGTTCTTGGCTTCGGGCGTGTCGAGATTGTCCTTGGTCACGAATACGACGCCAGTATCGATATTTTTTGGCACCTTCTGGCCATTGATGACTTGCACAAGCGTCTGCACCCCCAGTTGCCCCATCTGGAACGAGCCCTGAACGGCGATACCCTGGAGCGTGCCGTTGCGAACGAAGTCTTGGAGACCCTGGTTGCCATCAAAACCGATCGCCGTGATCTGGCCAGTCTTACCGCTCTGGGTAATCGCGCGCCCCATTCCCTCGGCCGTCGGTTCGTTGGCGCCGAAGATCCCCTTCAGATCCGGGTTGGCCGCCAGAATATCGATCGTCTGATTGAGCGCCGTCGCCATCAGAGACTGCGAATAGAACGGCCCCACGATCTCAATCTTGGAGTGTTCCTTGAGGTAATTCGTGAAGCCGCCGACCCGGCCGATTTCCGACCCGACGCCGGGGACATAAGACATGATGGCGACCTTGCCGGTGGATCCCATGCGCTTGATCAGTTCCTCGGCGCAGGCGCGACCGGCCTTGTCGTTATTCGTCGACAGGAAGGCCTGGTAATATTTGTCACCGGCCGGCGACATCGCGGAGTCGATCAGGACCAGCGGAATCCCGCTCTCCCAGGCCTTTTTCGCAACCGGGATCAGCGCATCCGGATCGGATGGCGCCAAGACGATACCGGCCACCTTCCGATTGATCGCATTTTCCACCATATTGACTTCGTCGGCCACGTTCGACTCGGAGACCGGACCTTGGAAATTCAAGGAATAACCAGGCTGTTCCTTGATCCCGGCTTCCGCGCCTTTGCGGACGTTCTGCCAGAAATTCGCGTTGGCGGTCTTGACGATGACCGCTATTTCCTTGGTCTCAGCGAACGCCGCGGAAGACGCAGCGGTCATCAGGGCCACCGCTAAGGCGCCGAATACGATTTTCTTCATTGCATATTCCTCCTACCGTTGTTTTTGGATTTCAGGCTTTCTGACAAAATCCGGAGTTTGGTCCGGGGTGACGGGCGCTCGGTGTGCTCCTAGCGCCTGTTGCGCATCTGGTCGATCCACACGGTGAAAATGATGACGAGACCGATGGTGATCATCTGGATGAAACTCGACACACCATTCATGTTCAGACCGTTGCGAAGAATGCCGATGATGAAGGCACCGATCACCGTGCCCGAGATCGTGCCGATGCCGCCGACAAGCGAGGTCCCGCCGATAACCGCACTGGCGATCGCATCCAACTCGTAGGCGACACCTTCGTTCGGTTGGGCGGTGACGAGACGGGACATCAGCACGCAGCCGCACAGGCCGGCGAGAAGCCCCGACACCACGTAAGCACCGATTTTGGTACGGACCACGTCGACGCCGGAAAGCCGGGACGCCTCCTCGTTCGAACCGACAGCATAGAGATGCCGGCCGAAGGTCGTTTTCATCAGCACCACCGAGATCACAAGGGCGAGCACGATCATGACGATCACCGGATAGGGAATGCCTGGAAACACGACCTTGGGAAAACCGTTCGCCCCCTCCTCGACGACGCGCAGCAACGAGCCATTGCCAAGAACGCCAAATCCCTCGCTGAGACCGGAGACCGGACGAGCGCCGGTGATCTGCAAGGCGACGCCGCGGGCAACCATCATCATTCCCAGCGTCGCAATGAACGGCGGCAACTTCATGCGGGTGATGATCACACCGTTGATCAGACCGCAAATTCCGCCGACGAGGATGCCGAGCGTCATGGCGAGCGGCACCGGCATACCCTCCTTTGCCGCCATGCCGGCGACGACGCCGGCCAACGCCAGGACCGACCCCACGCTGAGATCGATACCGCCGGTGATGATGACGCAGGTCGCCCCGAAGCCGAGGAAGGCGATCGTCGTCGTCTGCAAGGCGAGAGTAATGCCGTTGCTGGTCGTCAGGAACGAATTGCTCGTTAACGAAAACGCGATCACGAGGAACACAAGCCCCGCGAGTGCGGCGAATTTCTGGATCAGGTCGTTACGGTTCTGGTTGACCTTGCGATCTTGAATGACGATTTCACTGGTGGCCATAATACGCCTCTGGAATTTCAATCTGTTTCAGCAGGGCATGCGCTTGACGCCAGAGGCGTATTGCATGATTTCTTCCTGGGATGTCTGGCGGGTCTCAAGGATTCCGGTCACCTCACCCTCATGGAAGACCACCACCCGGTCGGTCATACCGAGGATTTCCGGAAGCTCTGACGTGATCAGAATGACGCCGATGCCATCTCGCGCCAGTTTGTCCAGCAGTTGGTAAATCGCAAACTTGGCGCCCACGTCGATACCGCGCGTCGGCTCATCGAAAAACAGCACGCGCGAATCGCGGAACAGCCACTTGCCAATGACGACTTTCTGCTGATTGCCGCCCGAAAGATTTTTGGCGATCTGGTTGATCGACGGAGTCTTGACGTTCAGCATGGTGACGGTGCGCTGGGCGGCATCGCATTCCGCGTTATTGTCGATGAAGCCCCAGCGATTGGAGACGGCGGCCATATTCGCCATCGTGATATTGGCTTTGACGGACATCTTCACAGCGAGACCGTTCAACTTGCGGTCCTCGGAGAGGTAAGCGATTCCGGCTTGAATCGCATCGATCGGCGAGCGGATATTGAGTTCGCGTCCACCCAACGTCACCGTACCGTGGGTCTTGGGATCGGCCCCGAAGATGGCGCGCGCCACTTCGGTACGTCCCGCCCCCATCAGTCCGGCAAACCCCAGAATTTCGCCGCGCCTCAGGGTGAAGCTGACATTCTCGAACGCATCGCCGCTCTTCAGGTCGTGCACGGCGAAAATCTCTTCGTCGGAAGGCGAAGACGTGCGCTCCGGAAATTTGTCTTCGAGCGACCGCCCCACCATGGCCGCGACAATATCGTCAACGCTGATTTCGGAGAGAGTCCGGGTGGAAACATAACGACCGTCGCGCATCACCGTCACGCGATCGACGATCCGTCGCAATTCGTCGAGCCGGTGCGAGATGTAGATGATCCCGACGCCCTGGCCTTTCAGCTCCTGGATAATTTCGAACAGGCGATCGATCTCGGATTCGGTCAGCGACGACGTCGGTTCGTCCATGATCAGCACTTCGGCGTTGAGCGACAACGCCTTGGCGATCTCCACCATCTGCTGGCGAGCCACCGACAACGACAACACAAGATCCGACGCCTTGATGTTGACCTTCAGCCGATCGAGATAGACCTGGGCATCGGCCTCCATCTTCTTGTTATCGATGAAGAAGCCCTTCTTCGGCTCACGGGCGAGATAGATATTCTCGGCGACGGTAAGATGCGGCACCAAGTTGAGTTCCTGGTGGATGATGGTAATACCGGCCGCCTGCGCATCCTGGATCGACTTGAAGTGCCGGGTCTCGCCTTTGTAGACGACCTCGCCCTCGTCACACGGGTAAAGGCCGCTGATGATCTTCATCAAAGTGGATTTGCCGGCGCCATTTTCGCCACACAGAGCGTGGACTTCACCGCGATGGAGGTCGAGATGCACATTGTCGAGGGCGAGAACGCCCGGAAAGCGCTTGGTTATCCCGGTCGCGGTGAGGATCCGTGCGTCGTCCGCGCCTTGTATCGCGGCCATCGCGCAACCATTGGCAGACGAGATCTCACCGACGGACTTGAGAGGGTGTACGGGCATGGTTCAGTACCCTTTGCCTGGAGGTCGAGAGGTAATCTCAACGGTAGAGCGGACCGAAGTTTCCACAAGCGCGGAAGTCGGCCCCCTCTTGATCCATACCGAACATCGCCCAGGCGCTCGGCCGGAACACGCTGGCGGGATCGACGTTGTGCATCGCCACGGGTATCCGCAGCATCGAGGCCAACGTAATCAGATCCGCGCCAATGTGGCCGTAGGAGATGGCGCCATGATTGGCTCCCCAGGCCGCCATGACCTGATAGACGGAGGCGAACGCGCCATGACCGGTGAGCCTTGGGGCGAACCAGGTGGTCGGCCAGGTCGGGTCGGTCCGTTGGTCGATCGTGTCATGGACGCGATCGGGCAAGCTCGCCGTCTCGCCCTCGGCGATTTGCAGCACCGGCCCCAGGCCCGCCACCAGATTGAGCCGGGTCATCGTGACCGGCATGCCGCCCCGCGTGGTGAAATCGGTGGAAAACCCGCCGCCCCGGAAATAGCCAAGATTGGCGGCGCAAAATTTGGTCGCTGCCAGGCACTGTCGCTGATCTTCCGCCGTAACCTCCCAGAACGGCTTCATGGCGGGATGGCCATCGACGGTCATCTCGCCGGTGCCGTCGAGGCAGGTCGCCCCGGAATTGATCAGATGGATCAGTCCGCCGGCCGCGGGCCCTTCCGGTTCCCAATGACCGACCCGCCGGATGGCGTCGGCGCTCCAGTAACTGCGCACATCCGAGAAGATCTGCGAGCGCGCGGTCAGAAGATAGCCGAACAGCATACCGACGCCATTCAGGCAATCGTTCTCGGTCGCCATGACCAGTGGCTGGCGCGCGCCGTTCCAATCGAACGACGTATTGAGCATCGTCTCCATGAAATCGCCATTGGGCATGAAATCGGTCCAGGCCCGCTGGCCCTGGAACCCGGCGGCGATGGCGTGATGGCCCTCGGCTTCCTCAACCCAGCCAAGTTCGGCGAGTCGCGGATTGCCGACCATCAGATCGCGGCCGATCAACGTCATCTTGACGCAGGTCTCCCAGTCCTGGCGCTTGCGCGCCGCATCGGACCGATGCTCCGGCGCATTGGGATCCCGCCCCTCGCGACAGTTCTCGCCGACCCAGCTCAAGGCCCGAGCATAGTCTTCGGGATCGTAGATCCCTTGCTGCAACCGGCGCTGAAACTCGCTCATATCAACGCTCTCGTTGCGCATTCCCAGATATTTCTGAAAAAACGCCGGATCGACGATGGAACCGGCAATCCCCATCGAGACGCTGCCCATGGCCAGATAGGCTTTGCCGCGCATCGTGGCCACGGCCAAGCCGGCACGGACGAACCTCAGGATCTTCTCTTTGACGTCTTCGGGAACGGCACGATCGTCGCGGTCTTGCACCTCGCTGCCGTAGATACCGAACGCCGGCAGACCTTTCTGGGTATGGGCCGCAAGAACCGCGGCAAGATAGACGGCGCCCGGCCTCTCCGTGCCGTTGAACCCCCACACCGCCTTCGGCACGGCGGGGTCCATGTCCATCGTTTCCGCCCCATAACACCAGCATGGCGTCACGGTCAGCGAGACTCCGACATTTTCGCGACGAAATTTTTCGGCACAGGCTGCCGCTTCGGCCACGCCGCCGATGGTGGTGTCGGCGATCACACAGGCGACCGGCTGACCGTTGGCATGACGAAGCGTCGACGAGATCAACGCAGCCACGGCCTTCGCCATGCCCATGGTCTGCTCTTCAAGACCTTCCCTTATCCCGTTTCGCCGACCATCGATGGTCGGCCGGATGCCGATCTTCGGCAAATCCTTTGCGAATACGCTGTTCATCTTGAACATCCTTCCCATTCTTTACGTTTTTCGCGCCGTCTTGTGCGACGCCTTATGCTTTGTGGTTCCGGCCGTCTCTTGCGCTTTTTTCAGCGGCACGCGCCGCCATAAAGCGGCGGCTCGACCCGCTCGGTGATGGAAGGATCGATTTCGGCCGGCTGCTTGCCGTAGGTCTTGAAGCGCTGGAGCACCACATCCATCTGCGGCTCGCTCAAAAGCGTTCCACCGCCGAGCATCAGGGTGCCGATGTAGATCCGCGCCAGATTCTCAACTTCGGACAACACGCCGAAAGCCTCGTTCAGGGTTTTGCCGACAGCGACGACACCGTGATTGCCAAGCAGGCAGGCATTGCGGGGACCGAGAGCGTCCAGCGCTTCGCGCGACAGGTCCTGTGTGCCGAAAGGCGCATAACCCGAACATTTGATGATGCTGCCACCGGAAACGGCCACCATGTAATGGATCGCCGGAATATCGCGCCGGCAGCACGCAAGAATCGAACTATGGGTCGCATGGCTGTGCAACACCACGTCGACGTCCGGGCGCGCTTTCAGAATGTCGTAATGAAACCGCCATTCAGACGACGGAATGAAATCGCCATAGTACCGGCCCTCCATATCCATCTCGACGATCTGCTCCGGCACCATACCCTCGTAGGCAATGCCGGAAGGCGTAATCAAAAACCCCCCATCGACGCGAACACTGAGATTTCCCGCTGACCCTACATTGAGTTCAGCAGAATTCATTCTCTGACAAGTTGCAATCATTTCCGCGCGGATCGCCATCTGGCTATACATCACCTTATCCTCTTGAATGGCATGCCTTCGGCATTGGCGCGACATCGGTCGCGCCTGGAAAACGTCTCAATGGTCAACAACGTCTGTGGCAGCCGGCTTTATCGGCAGCCGAAACTTAAGCCCCTTTTCTCAGGTCTGGAACGTTCGACTAGCCAACCTCGGCAACGGCATTGCCTCCCGTTTCCGCCACGAGGACGGTCACCCCGGCATCGACGAGCATCTTGTGAGCCTTGTCGGAGATACCATCGTCGGTCACGAACACATCAACCTCCGACAAGGGACAGACGACCAAACTCCGGCTCTCCAGAAACTTCGAACTGTCGGCGAGCACCACCAATCGCTGCGCCTGCTTGCGGACAACGCGAACACCATGCAAGGGCAACGGGTCATCCTCCATAATGCCGGCCTGCGTCACCGCATGGCATCCAATGAACAATGTACTCGCCGCGATATGCTGGACCGGCCCTTCGTCAAAAAGACTGAGCACGACCCCCTGCGGCGCCAACACTTCACCACCGGTCATAAAGACCCGATTTTGGGTATTGAGGGTCAGGTGACTGGTCACCGGAAGGGAATCGGTCAGGACCGTCAGTCCAGACGTTGGCAAATACTCGGCGAACCGCATCACCGTGGTCCCTCCAAATAAAATCAACGTATCCGGCGTCTCAACCAACTCGATGGCCCGCCGCGCGATCGCATCTTTCGCCGCCATATTGCGCAACTGTTGCTCGCGGAAAAAATAGAACTGCAGCGGCTTGGCGTTCATCCGAATGACCGGTGCTATTCCTCCGCGGATCTTGCGAATCAGACCACCCTCGCACAACTGATCCACATCCCGCCGCAACGTCGCACCCGAGGCATCGATGACCGACATCAGTTCCTCGTAAGAAACCGCATCGCGTCCTTCGACACACTTCAGAATGAGGTTGCTGCGTTCTTCCTTAAGCATGATGAGATCCTATGTCCAAGATCGGAGGCCGTCAATCGAAACGGTGCAGCTTTTTGCAAAACGCGTCATTAATTTTCAAAAATGTCCATGACCCGTTTTTCCCCTGGGCCATTTCGACGAAATTGGTGACCCATGCGCCATTTTGTCTCGTTGCCTTGGGATTTTCGAGATAATTTGATAACTTATGAAAATGGCGTGCTTGGCAGCGCCTTGGAGCGGTTTGCGATATCGGGGAGATGGGGCCGATTGGCCCTGACACTTCGGGAAAATGCCCTTGCGCCCCCACCGCTCTTCAGGCGATGGGCCGCCGCGCCCGCAAGGCGGCGCCGATGGTGCCGTCGTCGAGATAATCCAGCTCGCCGCCGACCGGCATGCCCTGCGCCAGCCCCGACACCATGACCTGGCATCCGGCCAGACGATCGACCAAATAGTGCGCGGTGGTTTGTCCGTCGACGGTCGCCGCCATCGCCAAGATGATCTCGCCGACTGCGTTCGACCCGGCGCGCGCCACCAAACGATCGATCGCCAG
>DATNIV010000260.1:0-4449 GCA_035604255.1 Telmatospirillum sp.
CTCGATTTCTCGTTGATCGCCTTTGCCGAGCCGCTTTCCGTCGCATTGCACTCCGCTCATCGGGCCGGCGACCTCATGGGGCAGAAGGTCCTGATCACCGGCGCCGGACCGATCGGTCAATTGGTGCTGTTGGAGGCGCGCCGGGCCGGTGCGGCCGAAATCACCATGACGGACCTTCTCGATCGGTCCCTGGCGGTGGGCCGGAAGATTGGCGCCGATGCCGGGATCAATGTGGCCAGCGCCCCCAACGCATTGGAAGAGGCGGCTCAGGCCATCGGCGGCTTCGATGTGGCCTTCGAAGTGTCCGGCGCGGCCCCGGCTCTGAATAGCGCCATCAATGCCGTTCATCCCGGCGGGACCATCGTTCAGGTCGGTTCGCTTCCCGGTGGTCTGCAGCCGATCGCCGCCAATCGAATCATGGCCAAGGAACTTGATCTCCGCGGGGCGTTCCGCTTCGGCAATGTGTTCGCCGACGCCGTGGCCTGCCTTGAAAAGGGGGTCATCGACGTCTCAAGCTTGCTCACCGCGGTGGTGCCGATGGCCAAAGCCGAAGACGCGTTCCGTATGGCGAAGGATCGCGAACACCACCTCAAGGTCGTCATCGAGTTCTGACCCTATCCATCCGCCGATACCCGTCAAAAAACCGACACCCCACTGGAGCAAATCATGATCTTCGGAAATGTGCATCATGCTCAAGACATGGCCGGCTGGCTTCCCGCACCGTTGCGGACGGCTTTGGAGCATTTGAAGAAAACCGATTTCGGCGCTCTGCCGGCCGGAAATTACGATCTGCAAGGTAAGGACATCTATGTTCAGGTTATCGATCTGACAACGAAAAACGTTTCGGAAACCAAGCCTGAAGTGCACCGCAAATATATCGATGTGCAGTTTCTGTGGAGCGGACGCGAACGCATCGGTTTCGCCGACGATACCGGACACAACGAAGTGGCGGAGGATCTGCTGGCCGAACGGGATTTGTTGTTCTATCGGGCCATGGACAATGAATCGACGATCGAAATGTATCCCGGCAATTTCGCCGTGTTCTTTCCGTCCGACGCGCATCGCCCGGCCTGCCAGGTCGATGGGCCGTTGGCCATCCGCAAAGTGGTCATCAAGGTCGCCGTTGCGCTTCTGGCGCCGGGAGTTCACCAGTGAAGACGATCCGCTGGGGGATGATCGGCTGCGGTGCCGTTACCGAAGTCAAAAGCGGGCCGGGCTTCTACAAAGCCGAACATTCGTCTTTGTTGGCGGTGACCAGCGCCGATCCGAAACTGACCAGCTCCTTTGCCGCCCGGCATCATGTTCCCAGACCCTATGAGACGACCGACGCCTTGCTGGCCGATCCGGATATCGACGCCGTCTATATCGCGACGCCGCCGGCCTGGCATAAGCCGCTGTCCTTGTCGGTGGCGCGGGCCGGCAAGCATGTCTATGTCGAAAAGCCGATGGCCATGCGGTTCGCCGAATGCCAGGAGATCATCGACGAATGCGCAGCTCACCGGGTCAATCTCTATGTGGCCTTCTATCGGCGGGCGATGCCGCGATTCCTTCAGGTCAAGCAATGGCTGGACGATCACGCCATCGGCGAGGTGCGGCTCGTCAAGGCGGTGCAACATCAACCGCCGGCGCCCGAGGATCTGTCGCCCGACAACCTGCCGTGGCGTCTTTTGCCGGAGGTGGCCGGAGGCGGGAAATTTCTCGATATGGGCGTGCACACGCTCGATATCCTCGATTTCTGGTTCGGCGCGATGACCGAGGTGCATGGCGTCGCCGGCAATCTTGGCAATCTTTACAAGGTCGAGGACACGGTGACCGCCACCTGGCGTCACGCCGGAGGCGTCCAGGGGATCGGCTCCTGGTGCTATGTCTGCGCCGATCAAAGGGACGAGGTCCAGATTATCGGATCGGACGGTCGAATCGAGATGGAATTCTTCTCCGATCAGCCGTTACGCCTGATCACCGCGAATGGTGTCCAGGAGGTTGTGATTCCCAATCCCCAGCATGTCCAGCAGCCCTTCATCCAAAGCATCGTCGACGAGTTGAATGGAACGGCACGCTGCCCCGGCAACCCGGAGAGCGCCGCCCGCGCCAGTTGGGTTGCCGACGAGATTCTCGGGGCCTACCGACGCCAACACGACATTTGAGCATAACGGCCGGCGTCAATTCCCCAACGCCGGCCCAACCGGAGCTTAAGCCATGCCTCTCGTTCGCTTCGAAGACATGAAGGCGGAATTCGAACGTGTTTTGATCAAAAAGGGTTGCGAGGCGGAAATCGCCGAACTTTCGGCCCGGATCATCGCGGAAACCAGCCTGGACGGCGTTTATTCCCACGGGGTGAATCGCTTCCCGCGGGTCGTCGACTATATCGACAAGGGCTATATCAAGCTCAACGCGAAACCTTCGAAGGTCGACGGGATCGGCGCTTTCGAACGGTGGGACGCCAATCTTGGCCTCGGCAATGTCACGGCGAAATTGACCATGGATCGCGCCATCGAACTGGCGCGGAGCAATGGTATCGGCTGTGTGGCGTTGCGCAACGCCAATCACTGGCTGCGCGGCGGCAGCTATGGCCTGCAGGCGGCGGACGCCGGCTGCATCGGCATTTGCTGGACCAATACCCAGCCCAACATGCCGGCCTGGGGCGCCAAAGATCGGCGGATCGGCAACAATCCGTTCGTCGTCGCCATTCCACGGGCCGAAGGTCACGTCATTATCGATGCCGCGATGTCGCAGTTCTCCTACGGTCACATGGAGGGGGCCAAACTGCGCGGCGAGCAGCTTTCGGTTCCCGGCGGCTATGACGAGGCCGGCGCTATTTCGACCGATCCCGGCGAAATTTCCAAGACATGGCGGGTGCTGCCGATCGGTTTCTGGAAAGGATCGGCGTTGTCCATCGTCCTCGATTTGGCGGCCACCGTGCTGTCGGGCGGGCGTTCGACCTTCCGTGTCGGCCAATTGGGCGGAGACGAATATGAGCTTTGCCAGGTGTTGATCGCCATCGACGCCAAAAGCATTGCCGGCGAGGAGTTCCTCTCCAAGGCGGTGAACGAAGTCCTGGAGGATATCAAAGGGTCCGAGCCTGTCGACGAACGGCAGGCCGTTCGTTTCCCAGGGGAAAAGGGCCCACGACTGCGCAAGCAGAACCTCGAGCAAGGCATCCCCGTCGACGATGGCGTCTGGGCCAAGATCACGTCGCTCTGACGCGACGGACGGCGCGACGCTGACAGCGCGAAAACGAGAAAAGTTGGAGGACACAATCAATGTCGAATAGGGCGAATGCCGCTGATAGCGCGGCCCAAGTGGCGCCAGCGCACATACCAAATGGTCGTTGGTTCCATATCATTGTTCCGATCATGATTCTTTGCATCGTTTCCTATATGGATCGAACCAACATCGGGTTCGCCATTCCGGGAGGAATGAGCAAGGATCTGGCGATGTCGGCGTCGTTCGCCGGATTTGCCGCGGGTATCTTCTTTATCGGCTATCTGTTCCTGCAAGTGCCGGGCGGCCACTTGGCCTCCCGCGGGATCGCCAAGAATTTTCTGACCTGGTCGATGGTCGCCTGGGGAATAATTTCCATCGCCACCGCCTATATCACCAGCGAAACCCAACTGATCGTCCTGCGGTTCGCACTCGGCGTGGCGGAAGGCGGCATGTTGCCGGTCGTCCTGACCATGGTCGCCAAGTGGTTTCCCGATGAGGAACGCGGCCGGGCGACGGCCATCGTCATTATGTTCGTGCCGATCGCCAATATCGTCTCGGGTCCGATCGCCGGTGGAATCATTCAGCACTTCGGTTGGCGCGATTTGTTTTTCTTTGAAGGAATTGCCTCATTCTTCCTGATCGTTCCGTGGGTTCTCATGGTCCAGGAAGATCCGGAAAAGGCCAAATGGATCTCGCCCGTGGAAAAGGCCTATATTCTTGGGCGCCTGAAGGCTGAGCAAGAAGAACTGGCGAAAACGCCGGCGATCAAGAATGCCTCCTTTCTGCAGGTGATGGGCAACGCCTCGATGTGGAAGTTGATCGTCATCAACTTTTTCTATCAGACGGCCATCTATGCCTTCGTCATCTGGTTGCCGACCGTTATCAAGAATCTGACGCAGACCAACATCGCCGACGTCGGCTTGCTGTCGATGTTGCCCTATATCGGCACCATGATCGGCATGTACACCATTGGCCGTTTGTCGGATCGGTCCGGCAAGCGCAAGCAATATGTGATCCTGCCACTGCTCGGACTGGCGGCCAGCCTGCTTGGTTCGGTGATGTTCAAAGACCAGATCTGGCTGTCCTTTTCCTGCCTCGTCCTGGCCGGCGCCTTTTTGCAAGCCGCGGCGCCGGTGTTCTGGACGATCCCGCCGACCTTGTTCACCGCATCGGTGGCGGGCAGCGCCCGCGGCGCGATCAACGCTCTGGGAAATCTTGGCGGATTCCTGGGGCCGTTCCTGCTGG
>DATNIV010000261.1:0-2416 GCA_035604255.1 Telmatospirillum sp.
AATAGGGATGTCGCCAGGACCAAGGCGAGTGAATGGCGCATGGGTTTTCCCTCCTCGCCTACAAAAAGCGCTGGCGCGCGGCCTGAACGGCGGCGGCGACATTGGAGGGCGCTGTGCCTCCGAAACTGGTGCGGCTGGCCGCCGAGGCATCAACGCCAAGAACCGAAAAGACATCGGCCGTGATTTGAGGATCGATGGCTTGAAGATCGGTGAGAGCCAGTTCTTCGAGACCGACTCCTTGCGTTTCCGCCAAGCGGACGATCTGGCCGGTGATGTGATGAGCCTGCCGAAATGGCACATTGGCGGCGCGGACCAGCCAATCGGCGATATCGGTCGCCGTGGTAAAGCCGGCGCCGGCCGATTCCTTCATGCGCGGTGCGTTGACCGTAAGATCGCTGATCATCCCCGTCATCGCGGCGATCGACAATTCCAGAGTGTCGGCGGCTTCGAACACCGGCTCCTTGTCGTCTTGCATGTCCTTGCTGTAGGTGAGCGGCAAGCCTTTCATGACGATCAGCAGGGCATTCAGATCGCCGATCACCCGGCCGGCCTTGGCGCGAACCAATTCCGCGGCATCGGGGTTGCGCTTCTGGGGCATGATCGACGAGCCGGTGGTGTAGCCATCCGACAATGTCACGAAACGAAACTGCGCCGTGGTCCACAACACCAATTCTTCGGCCAGACGCGACAGATGGATCGAACAAATCGCCGCATTCGAGAGAAACTCCAGGGCGAAATCTCGATCCGAGACGGCGTCCAGCGAATTGGCGCAAGGCCGGTCGAATCCCAATTCGGCGGCCGTCATATGGCGGTCGATCGGGAAGGACGTGCCGGCCAGCGCAGCGGCGCCCAGAGGACATTCATTGAGCCGCGCACGGCCATCCTTGAGCCGGGTCCGGTCCCGTCCAAACATTTCCACATAGGCCAGCAGATGATGGCCGAAGGTTACCGGCTGCGCCGCCTGCAGATGGGTAAAGCCCGGCATGACCGTTCCCGCGTGCCGTTCGGCCTTGTCGATCAGGGCGGCTTGCAGGTGGCGCAGGGCGCCTTCCATGCCATCGATGGTATCCCTGACCCACAGCCGAAAGTCGGTCGCCACTTGGTCGTTTCGCGAGCGCGCCGTATGCAATCGGCCTGCGGCTTCGCCGATCAACTCGGCCAAGCGCGATTCCACATTCATGTGGATATCTTCCAGCGAGGTGCTAAAAACAAATGCCCCGCTGTCGATTTCCTGACGGATTTGGTCGAGCCCCTGCAAGATGGCCTTCCCGTCGGCGTCCGACAGAACGCCAACCTTGACCAGCATCGCGCAATGGGCTTTCGACCCGCGGATATCCTGGGCGTAAAGCCTTTTATCGAAGTCGATGGAGGCGTTGATCCGTTGCATGACGGCGGAGGGGCCGTCGGCGAAGCGTCCGCCCCATATGGTGCTGGCGCCGGATTTGTCTGGTGCTGATGTCATCCTTGACTCTTGCTGGTGTAGGAAATGGCTCGTTTATTGGTTACCGCCGCCGTCGCTCTGGCAACAACCTGTGCGATTCTTGTTTCGACCGCTTTTGGCGGCGAACGGGCCATAACCTACATCGTTCCCGCTGCGGCGGGAAGCGATGATGGGTCCTCGCCGCGCCCGACGATGCCCGACATGGTCTTCGCCGACGGGAGCGGCATGCCAACGCACCTGCGGCAATTCGTCGGGCAGGTGGTGGTGATCAATTTCTGGGCGTCCGCCTGCGGTCCCTGCCTGCAGGAATTGCTGTTATTGGACCGGCTCCAGGGAAATTTTCGCGGGCAGCCGCTGGCGGTGCTCGCCATTTCGGAAGACCAAAGCGGCATTCCCGCGGTGAAGTCTTTTCTGAACCGACAGAAATATTCTTATCTCAGGGCCTTCGCCGATCCTCTGTCGTCGATGGCTCAGACTTTGGGGGTTGTCGATTTGCCCTCCTCCATCATCCTCGACCGCCAAAATCGCGTGGTCCTCAAGGTGCAGGGGACCTACCAGTGGGAAGCCCCCCTGACCATCGCCCGGTTGCGAAAGCTGATGAGCGAGGATTGATGGGCGTTGGAGATGTGTCACTGGCAGGGTGCGGAAAAAGTCGGTCGAGTCGAATTTTATTCGTCATCCCCGCGAAAGCGGGGATCCATATGGTGGCGCGAACATTGCTTGACTACCAGATATTGATGCGGCTTTGACATGGATTCCCGCTTTCGCGGGAATGACGAACCAGGAAGCGACTTTTCCCGCATCGCGCTCTAACTTATTGAATAGAGGCGGATTCAGCTTTTGAATCGAAGCGCTCTTGGCGATTCGATCTAAACTGAACTTCCCATTACTCAAACCAGCAAGGCATTGATTTTACTCCGAAAGGCGCCTTTTTTCAACAAAAATGTAGCCATGTAATTACTAATATTGACGTTG
>DATNIV010000262.1:0-4310 GCA_035604255.1 Telmatospirillum sp.
CCTTCATGTCCGGGCGGGCGGCCTTGGCCGCCTGGATGCGTTGGAACAGTACCGGGTGGCACCAGGCGGCGTTGGAGCCGACCAGCACCACCAGATCGGCCAACTCCAAATCCTCATAACACCCCGGCACGGCGTCGGCGCCAAAGGCGCGTTGGTGGCCGGCCACCGATGACGACATGCAGAGGCGCGAATTGGTGTCGATATTGGCCGAGCCGATGAAACCCTTCATCAGCTTGTTGGCGACGTAATAATCCTCGGTCAGCAATTGTCCGGAGACATAGAAGGCCACCGAGTCGGGGCCATGCCGGGCGATGGCTTTGGAAAACGCCTCGGCCAGGCCATCAAGAGCGCTGTCCCAATCAATCCGCCGTCCATTTCGCATCGGATGCAGCAAACGGCCGTCCAGTCCGACGGTTTCGCCGAGCGCCGCGCCCTTGACGCACAGCCGGCCGGCGTTCGCGGAGTGGTTGGGGTCGCCGGAAACGGTCAAGCCATCCGCCGTCCGTCGCGCCAAGACTCCGCAACCGACGCCGCAATAGGGGCAGGTGGTGCGGACCATCTCAGCCATGAACCACCTTCAGGCGGATGCCGAGCTGTAACCAAATGCGGCCCTCCTCGACCTTGACCGGCAGCTTGGGAGCGCAGCCGACATCGGGCGCGACCGCCGCGCCGCTTTCCAGTTCGATGACCCAGTTGTGCAGAGGACAGGTGACCTTGTGGCCGTGGACGATCCCCTCGGACAGCGGTCCGGCTTTGTGCGGGCAGCGGTTGTGCAATGCGAAGACATTGTCGTCGCCGGTGCGGAAGAGGGCGATCTCGCCCTGCGCCGTGGCGACGGTGCGGGCGCCCAATCGGGGGATATCGTCAAGATGTCCGACGTCGATCCAATCCACCATGACTCACCCGACTTTCAGTAAGGGTTTGAACTCGTGGGCCTCGATGCCCTTGTCGGCCCGTTCGGCCCAGGGATCGATCTGGACGTGGCGTTGCGAGAACAGGAAACGGGCATAAAGGGCCCGGCGGCCATCGGCGTCCGCGACGACGCGTTGCTTGCAATAGTCGATGCCCACGCGCGACAGCCAGGGCGCTGTACGATCGAGATAGCGCGCCTCCTCGCGATAGAGCTGGAGGAAGGCGGCGGCGTATTCCAGCACCTCGTCTTCCGTTTTCACCTGGCAGAGATGCTCGGTGACCCGGACGTCGATGCCGCCGTTGCCGCCCACCGAAATATCGTAACCGGCTTCGGTGCAGATCACGCCGATATCCTTGATCGAGGCTTCGGCGCAATTGCGCGGGCATCCCGAGACCGCCAGTTTGACCTTGTGGGGCGTCCAGGTTCCCCACAGCAGCTTTTCCAAGCGGACGCCCAGTCCGGTCGAATCCTGGGTGCCGAAGCGGCACCATTCCGATCCGACGCAGGTCTTCACGGTGCGCAATCCCTTGGCGTAGGCATGGCCCGAGACCATGCCGGCGTCGTTGAGATCGCCCCAGACGCCAGGGAGATCCTCTTTTTTCACGCCCAGAAGGTCGATGCGTTGGCCGCCGGTGACCTTGACGGTCGGGATGGCGTATTTTTCCGCCACGTCGGCGATGGCGCGGAGCTCGGCCGGCGTGGTGAGCCCGCCCCACATGCGCGGCACCACGGAATAAGTGCCATCTTTTTGAATGTTGGCGTGGGCGCGTTCGTTGATGAAGCGCGACTGTTGGTCATCCACATAGTCCGTCGGCCAGGCGCAGAGCAGATAGTAGTTGAGCGCCGGCCGGCATTTGGCGCAACCGTCCTCCGTCTTCCAGTTCAGCGTTTCCCGGACCGCCTGTTGGGTTGTCAGGCCCTGGGCGACGATGGACCGGCGGACCTCGTCATGGGTATGATCCGTGCATTTGCACATCGCCGGTTCGGCCTCGACGACCGCGCCGCCCAGGGCATGGGCGAGGATCTGCTGCACCATCCCACTGCAGGAGCCGCAGGACGCCGAGGCCTTGGTGTGGGCGCGAACCTCGTCGAGCGAGGTCAGCCCCTTCTCGGCGATCGCCTTGCAGATGGAGCCTTTGGAGACGCCGTTGCAACCGCAGACCTGCAGATCGTCGGACATCGCCGCGACGGAGAGGGCGGCGCTCTTGCCGCCGGTCTCGGCGTGGGCCTGGCCGAAGATCATCGTCTGGCGAATCGCGCCGATATCGGCGCCTTGGCGCATCAGATCGAAGTACCAGGCGCCGTCGGCGACGTCGCCATAGAGCACGGTGCCGACCAGTTTTCCGTCGCGCAGGATCAGCTTCTTGTAGGTGCCGTGCGCGGCGTCCTGCAGGGTGATTTCGTCGTCGGCCTCATCGGCGGCGGCCAGAGCGCCGGCCGAAAAGACGTCGATGCCGGTGATCTTGAGACGGGTCGAAAGCGCCGGCGCGGCAAACAGCATCTCCTCGCCGCCGGCCAGATGATGGGCGCAGACCTTGGCCATGTCCCACAAGGGCGCGACCAGGCCGAAACAAAGACCACGATGTTCGGCGCATTCGCCGACGGCGAAGATAGAGGGGTCGGTGGTCTGCATATTGTCGGCGACGACGATGCCGCGGTTGGCGTCCAATCCGGCCGCTTTGGCGAGCGCGATATTCGGACGGATGCCGACGGCCATCACCACCAGATCAGCGGGGATTTCGCGACCGTCGGCCAGGCGGACTGATCGCACCCGGTCGTCACCGGTGATTTCTTCCGTCTGACCGTCGGTGAAAAAGGCGATGCCGCGGCGGTCGAGATCGCGTTGCAGCAGTTGCCCGGCGGCGGTGTCCAACTGGCGTTCCATCAGGGTCGGCATCAGATGCACCACCGCCACCGACATGCCCCGCCGCTTCAACCCCCAGGCCGCCTCCAGCCCGAGCAGGCCGCCGCCGATGACCACGGCATGCCGATGCTCTTCGGCGGCGCCGATCATCGTCTCGACGTCCTTGATATCGCGAAAACTGCAAACGCCCGGCAGATCCAGTCCGGGGATCGGCGGCACCAGCGGATTGGAGCCGGTGGCCAGCAGCAGCTTGTCGTAAGCAACCACCCGTCCGCCGGCCGAGGTGACCGTTTGGGCTTGGGCGTCGAGGGCGACCACCGGATCGCCGGTGAACAGGGTGATGCCGTGTTCGTCGTACCAGGATCGGGGCGAGATGACGATATCGTCCATCGCCTTTTCGCCGGCCAGTACCGAGGACAGCAGGATGCGGTTGTAATTCACCTGCGGTTCGGCGCCGAACACCGTGATGTCATAGGTGTCGGGGGCGATCTTCAGCAATTCCTCGACGGTGCGCATGCCGGCCATGCCGTTGCCCACCACCACCAGTTTCCCTTTGCTCATTCCGCGCTCCTCGGCTGCGAAAACAAAAAAGGCGTCCAGCGGAGTCGAATCCTCGGGTCAAAACCCGGGTTCGGTCGCTGAACGCCTTTGTTCATCAGGCCATTTTGGCGTCTTTGCCGGATGGCCTTTGATTCGGGTCCCTTGATCGCTCGCCATTGAACGAAGGGATGAAAAACTCGATGACAGCTATGCAGGAGGCATGCCATTCGCGGATGCGAGGTTGTTCAATAGCTTGACGGGGGGAGGGCGGTGTGACTGCCTAAGAGAGATGCGTGCTGAATGATCGCTGGCTAATTTATGGGCAAAGTCGGCGGCGCAGTTGCTCACCCGCTGTATCGGCGCATTGGCGTTCGCCGTCGATTGGGCATACCATTCTTAGATAGAATAGGGGACTTCCTTCTCCGTCAAAATCGGCGAAGGGCATGTGCAATGCAACGAGGCGAGATCAATGAGCAAGAAGAAGCCTGCTTCGGCCTCAACGGCTACCGCCGGCCTTTTTTAGAAACCTCGAATGAGAAATCTAATTTGGGGTGGCGATGAACAAAGCTGATGACTTTGCTCGACAGGAAATGGCGAAAGGAAACTGGGGCGCGTTTGTTGCTCCACCCTCTGGGCGGGAAGCCAACAGGCCATCAAAGATCAATCTACGTATTGTTATTCTCGTTTTCGCTTGCGTCCTGCCTCTTTGGATAGCGACAAGCGTCCAGATTTATCAGTCTTACCAAGCCCGGCAAGAACAGACCTTGACGCAAACGCTTGCGACGACACGCGGGCTAATGCTGACAGTTGATCGCGAACTTTCTACCGCCGAATCCGCATTACGGGCTTTAGCAACGTCACCGGCTTTTGCCACCGCCGATCTTGCCGCCATTCACCGCCAGATAAAGACCTTGCTTGCCTCCTTTCCCGGTGCCGACATCATTGTTGCCGATAAAGCCGGCCAGCAGTTGGTGAATTCCTTCCGCGCTCTTG
>DATNIV010000263.1:0-8919 GCA_035604255.1 Telmatospirillum sp.
TGGCGACACGACGCAAACGTCTCGCCCCACCTTCCTCGGTCACATTCACATCATAGGCGACCAGAACCATCATGATACCCGCCCCTATTTCCAGAACCACGGTGGATAGGCGTCAAGATCGCCCCGGAGATGCCGGGCCATCAATTGCGCCTGGAGATAAGGCACCAGCCCCAAAGGGGCGTTTTCGTCAAGGAAAGGATGCTTGCGGTCTTCCTTTTTGCGGTCCTGCCATGCGGCTAAAACCGTCTTCCGGGCCTCGTCGGTCAAAAATACCGCACCACCGTCACGGGTCTCAAAATCCTTGGCCCGTAATTGACGCCGGTTGATCAAGGACAGAACAAGTCGGTCGGCCAGAATCGGGCGCAATTCCTCCATCAAGTCCAAGGCCAGACTGGGCCGTCCCGGTCGATCCCGGTGCAAAAATCCAACAGCGGGATCAAGCCCAACGCTTTCGGCGGCGCTACGGCAATCATGGGTCAGCAGCGTGTAGAGAAAAGACAAAAGCGCATTGACCGGATCAAGCGGGGGACGGCGCGTACGCCCCTGAAAACCGAATTCGGGATCGGGCGATCGGATAAGGTGATGAAAGACGCTGAAATACAGTTTGGCCGCATCGCCTTCCATGCCGCGCAAGACGTCAAGCTCCAGTGTGCTTCGGTCGACGTGGGACAGGATATGGGCCAACCGCCGCGTCACCTCATCCAAAGCCGTCTTCGCAGCGGGCTCGTAGTCTTCACCATAATCCCGCAAGGCCCGCATCAAGACGGCGCGTTGATTGGAGACCTTGCCCATGACCACGCTTTTGACGATATCCTCGGGCGCATCGGAAGCCTTGTACTGCGCCCGGCGCAACAGGACATTGCCGCTGACCGGGCCCTCGACGCGGGCCTGAAACCGCCCGTTGCGATCCAGCATGACGATGGTGATCCCGTGCGCGGCGCAAGTCTCCATCAGAGCGGGCGAAAGGAATATCCCGCCAAAGACGACGATCGAGGCCAGCATATGAAGGGGAACCCGGCCGAGAGTAACGCCGTCATTGTCGACGACCAGATTTTCACCGTCCTTGCGCAGGCCACTTCCTTCGGTCGTGATGTAGATGGTGTTCAGCAGCTTCTTCATCAGGGGAATTCCAATGTCGCCAGCAGGTCGCGGGCCATGCGTTCCCGCCACAGCTTGACGGATTTGGTCACATCTTTCGGCCGGCAGAGATCGTAAAGCGAACAGGCGCGGCAGCGATCGGCGCGATAATCCGGCGGCGGCGTTTTCAGGGTGGTGAAAACGTCCCGCAACCGGCCAATGACGCCAAGGGTGAGTTGCCGAAGGTCTTCGTCAAAAGGCACGCAAACGCGCCGTTTGGTTTCGGCATAAAACAAGGCCCCTTCGGGCACCGACTGCCCCGTCATCTCTTCCAGGCACAGTCCTTGAGCGCACAGTTGCACCTCATCGGCGCGATGCAGCTTGGGCTTGCCGCGCTTGTATTCGACCGGATAGGGCGTTTCACGATCGCCCTGGACATGGAACTCCACCAGATCGGCCACCCCTGCGATACCCAACGTCTGGGATGCCAGCGTCATGCCGGTCACACGACGCACGTTTTTGACCTTACGCTGACCGGGTTTGTCGGCGTTCGCATGCAGAACCTGCCCCTCGGCCGTGAAACGATTTTCCGCCCACAACCGCTCAAGATGGATCAACGCCGCTTGCCGCAGACAATAGACAGCATGTTGCAACGCCGAGAGCGGAATGGGCTCGCCATTCCGCTCGTCCCCCCTATCCGACGCAGGCTCGGGGGCTGGCACGTTCATAGGCTTTGGTCAGAGACGTTCGACGATGGTCACGCCGTCCGGCAGATTGGCGGTGTCAATCTCCACCTTGTAATCGCCAAAACTGCGGGCGGGCGGGCGATTGTCATAACTGTGATCACCAATGGGCCGGAATTCGCCATCGATATTCCGCCCAACCTTGACGCGCTCGAACAAAGTATGGGCCGGGGCGTTGCCCAAAGCGCATCCATGTTTAAAGACGATCAGCTTGCGGACAGCCATTTCTCCGCGCGCTGCCGAGCGATCATGTTCGAACATATTTTCGATCGCTTCGAACAGGATATCGAGATCAGCTTCGGAGAATCCGGTACGCTCGGACAGTTTGGCTGAAACAAAGCCATGGGCGCGGTAGAGACCGTAAGGGACGATATGCTTGCGGCCCATGGTGCGGTTTTCGGTGCGTTCGTTATCGTCAACCCCTTGTTGCCGTTCGGCCTTTTCCTTTTCGTTGGTCGCCGCCATGCGGGTGATGGAAATTTCCTGCGGCACGATGGGTTCGATGGATTGGGCGAATGACACTTGCACCGGGCCACGCACCTGACCGCAATTGATACCGGTACTCATGACCGCGCCAAAGGTCCGCACGTCAAAGAAGTTGTCGCACATGAACATGCGGAGTTTGGTGGCCTCCGGGTCATCCTTGGGATTCAGTTTCGCTTCCTTGGCGACATTTTCGTCGTTCGGACGCAGGGCCTTATAGGCGTCGCGATGCTTCTCGTTGAGGATCGAGCCTTCCTGAACATAGATGGCGAACCCCGGCTCGCCCCCCTTCGCCAGCTCGATATAGTTGCGGACTTTGCGCTTCAGACTCACGTCGGAGACCAGACCGTGATTGGTCTCCGGGTCAAGGCGCGGCAGATTTCCTGCATCCGGATCGCCGTTGGGATTGCCGTTGATGACATCGAACAGGACGACAAAATCATAGCGGTTATTCAAGGCGGTCATAGAGAGGCATCCTTCGAAGAAGTGGTGTCTGAAGTTTTTGCTTTAAAAAATTCGGCTCGCTGGTGGTAATAGCCCAGACCAAAAAGCGCCTGTTCCTCACTGGACAACGCCGTGGGAAAGGGATCATCGGACGGCGACATGTGATTCAAAATCTCGCCGAGCTGTTTTTCTAGCACAACTCTATAACCGGCTTTTTGCTTGCCGATCTTGGACAGGTGATTGGCCGAACCTTTTTCCAACAAAGCAAAGACCTTGCGCGGCTGGGCCGAGGCTGAACCGTAAAATTTGTCTTTGATGGTGGCGTTCACGTTGCGCCCCAAGGCCGCAGTCTGAACATGTTCATAGACAGCGAACAGACGGCCAAGCAGATACCCTTTGTTTCTGTTGTCCGGGTCAAACGCCACGGGCGCCTCCTCTGATTTCAGGTTAAAATTTCGGATAAGAATGGATTTCAGGATGGAAACCCGCCGGGCATTGACATCCTTGTCGGCGCGAACCCGCATCAAAACCGTCGAGAGCAGGGTCAAGGGATAGTTCGCTCCCGTCAGAATGGAGCGCATCCATTCGCCGGCCAGATTGGGCGGAACATTCTCGCCCTTCCCCAGGACCGCCGTTTCGCGCAGATATTTCCACAGAGCGATATTGCCGTCCCGATCCGGCGGCTCAATACGCATATCACTCAGAAACCGCTGATAGTGTTCCGTTAATGCGCCGAAATCGTCTTCCAGCCAGAACCGGATCGACAGGCGCGCCGCATTGGGCGCGAGTCCCAGCACATAAAAACGTACGCCCTGAGACAGATGCGGCGCAATGCTTTGCAGCGGCTGACCTTGCCTGATTTTTTCAAGAATGGGCTTGATATGGGTTCTCGATTCGGCGACCTCGTCGACATCAGACAGGAAAGACAAAAAGGCCGCTTCCGCATCATGCGCGACCTTGACATCCGAGGCGTCGGCCCAGAAAACGACGGAAGCATCGCCGATTGGCAGACGGTTCTCGCTACCTTTTTCCAGGAACTTATTGAGCGCCGTCGTATAGCCAAAGGCCGCCCCTTCGGAAATCGGGGCGTTGTCTCCTTGCTCATGACCGTAAGAGGTGAAGGCATCGAGATTGAAAGAGACGATGGCGCCACCAGACGACTGCCCTCCGTAGACCCCTTTGATACTGGGATGCAGGCGGGCGATAGGGCCGTGTTCTCCGGTAATCAGGCAAACGGCTTGCGTCTTTTCGCCTTCCGATGACAGCCTGGCCCAAAGTTGTTTGGCGGCTGGGCGATCATGGATGAAGACGTCACGCCGTTCTCTTTCAAGAGCGAAGATAACATTCTGATCCTTGATATCGGCTTTGATCTCCTCCGGCCAATCCAGTTGATCGAACGCATCCGGGTTCCACTGTTCCAAGAATGTCAGAAACGCTTTTAATCCCTCGTCCTGCGTGCCCCTGAGAGTGGTGGCATGGAAATCGACGAAGGCTTGATGTTCGTCCTTAACCCGTTTCCCTTCGCCTGCCGTGACACCAAGAACATAAGATGTCTTGTCCCACAAAAAATTGGGCGCAATGCCCGATGTGCGCTTGACGGGTTGCGGCACCGGCACCAACCGGGGAACCGGCTTTTTGCCCGACCTGTCACGCCAATCAATGGGCGGACCGGCCAGTGAGCCGTCCAGATTGAGGGAAAGCACGAAACCGATCTTTTCGCTGGAAAAGCCAAAGGCCGGCACGTCGTGGCGAAGGGCCAGCCGGTCGTAAGCCCTGTTCAAAGAGGCCAAAATGCTCATCGGCGGATCTCCGGCGAATCGGGCGCGGGAATCTTCATGACGCCGCGATCAAGCGCAGCTCTGAAAAACAGCGACGATCGATCACCTTCGTGATCGATGTCCCACAGCATGAAACCTAGATCACGGGTTTCCTCGATCGCCTGCGGAACGGGCCGATCGGATTCCAAGAGTTCAAACCGCGCCGGAAACTCCCGCGTTCCCAGGCAGGGCTGGTGAAAGCATTGCCCCCGGCGCGCGCGACGATTGAAGATATCCAGATGCTTACCGGCATTGTCTTCCGGCCCGGCCTGCGCCGTCAGATCGAAATGCGCCTCGATCACATAGGCCACATCGGCCAGAAGGGTGGAGGCCCGTTGCTGCCGGTCCTCGTCGACCAGGATATGCAAGCCTTCGAGGCTATTCCTGTTCATCGCCGTCTTGATCTTGCCGGCGGGCGCCTTGTGCCCCACCTCGTTTCGGCGGATCGACTGAAAGCGGATCGGTTTCAGCACATGGATGGCGTCGATGACCCAGGTGATGGCTGGTTTCCAGTGAATGGCCTCCAGAATGCCGCGCGCCGCCGACGGCGTCATGACGTCATAGGATACCCGCTCGACCTTCATCTCCGGCCGCGTGAACAGGGCGTGATCGCCGGACACCAAAAGTCTGATGCCGTGAGGCATGGGCTCTACTCCTCAGAAAATCGTATTTTCCAAAACATCGGCGTTTTCCCAGATCAGACCGATTTCCGGCTGGTAGAGGCTTGGGTCCATCAGTACGGCGAACTGCTCCTCCCACAGATCGGGACGGAAGAACGCCACACGCCCGTTGGCCTTGAGAGCGGCGACATCTCTGGGCGGCACCTGCACAATGAAGGATTGCAACTCGCGTGCGGCTTTTCCGGGAGAAGCGTCTTTTGAATTCAGCCGATTGAGGACGGCTCGCACTTTGTCGTCCGCAGCGATGATCACCGGCACGAGGCCGCTTTCGATCATCCGGAATTTTTGGGCCGCCGTCCGATAATTGGACAGGATCTGCCCGCCGCTCAGGCGGAACTCGCCCAGGACGTTTTTGTCATCCAGTTGCTTCGGCCCCATGCGCCAGAACACCTCGGAGAAATAGGCTCGCATGGCGTCCGGCGACAAAAGATCGCCGTAGCTGTCGGCCATGCGGGCGAAATCTCCCACCAACTGGGCAATATCGTTGGGGGGAGGGTTGTCCTTGGCCTTGAACACCGTGACGACGCTCTGCTCGACAGGACGCTTGCCCTCGCGGTTACAGCGCCCGGCGGCCTGTGCGATTTGATCCAATCCCGCCTCGGCCCGCCAGATGCGGGGGAAATCGACATCGACGCCCGCTTCGATCAAGGACGTGGCGATCAGGCGGCACGGTTTCTCGGCTGCCAAATCGTCTCTGACCTGTTTCAAAATCTGGCGTCTGTGAGCCGCATATTGGCGCGTGGTCAGATGAACGATACCGTCCAGACCCGCTTGTTTCGCCTGCTGATACAGGTGAAGGGCATGCCTGCGACTGTTGACGATGACCAGGGCCTGCGCGTGGTCGCGCAACGCCTCGACCAGCGCGTCGTCATCCAGGACATGGCCATTGGAAATACGCACCCGCTTCAGCTTCTCCGCCAAAGCTTTCGGATCGGGAGCCAGTTCCCGTCCCTGCAACTCAAGGCCGCCATGCTTGAAATCACGCACGTCCAGCGCCGGTTGCGTGGCCGTGCACAGAATAATCGTCGCGCCATAATGTCGGGCCAGTTCGTCTATGGCCGCCACGCAGGGACGCAGCAGTCTTAGCGGCAATGTCTGGGCTTCATCGAGAATGATGACGCTGTTCGCCAGATTGTGCAGCTTGCGGCACCGCGACGACCGGTTGGCGAACAGGCTTTCGAACAATTGCACGGTGGTGGTGACCACCACCGGGGCGGCCCAGTCCTCCATGGCCAATCTCAATTTGTCCCGCTGTTCCCTGTCCTTGAGTTTTTCGTCGTCGATGGAGGAATGATGTTCAAGAACGAAGTCATCCCCCAGCACGGAGCGGAAAATGGCCGCGTTCTGGTCGATGATCGAGGTGAAAGGAATGGCGTAGACAATCCGCCCCAGCCCATGGACCTTTGCGTGATCCAACGCAAACCCGAGGGACGCCAATGTCTTGCCCCCGCCTGTGGGCACGGTCAGAGTGAACAAGCCTTTGGAGTCCGAAGCATGACCACGAACATGGGTCAGGATGGCGCCGCGCAAGGCATTGACATCGGTGACGGCGGACGTAGCTCGCTTGTCGGCCATATGAGCGTCGAAGCGCGCGATCAGCGAATCGATATGCGTTGGCAAATCCGGCCAGTCGCGATCGACGTCCGGCGTATAAAAGCGTTCCGTATCTTTGTAATCGGCATCGACAAGGCAGGAAAAGAGCATCCTCCCGAGAAAGGCCAATTGAAAGGCGGCGTGCTCCTTTGAGGGCTTGAAGCCCTGAGGCCACAGCGCCCCGACATCGATATCGATGTCTCCCCGCCACACGTCATCAATGGACTCGATCGTCTTTTCAAGCCGCCCTATCAGTTCGTCCTTGTCCGCAAGACCAGCGTGGTGCCCTGCAATGGCATAGGAAATAAGCTGAGCGGCAAATTGATCGGCACCGTTCGCCGCCAGGCCAAAGACCTCTTTGGCCCCGGCTGTCGAATGATCGACGCTTTCAGAGGCCCCATTGAGCCGCGCTTGAAATTTGCCTGAATATTTGCCCAGATCATGCAAAAGACCGCCGATCTGAGCGGCTTGTTCGGCACCGAATTCACGGGCAAAGCGCGCCGCCATATGACCTGTCGCAACAAGATGGTCCTGAAGCGACTGCCATTCGTCTTGGTTGCTTCCCTCACCAAGACTATGCGCGAAATACATTTTATGGAATTTACCAAAGACCTTCTACAGCCTCAAATTGTGTATGGACTTTCGGAACGAGGCAAGATCGACTAAAGGCCAGCATCAGAGCTGGCCCAAGGAATGGCGGCGCTGGACATCACCGCAATTGAGCCTCGCGCCGCGTGAGCGCGCGGACTCAATCATGGTGATATTTTCGCCAATATCGGTGCTATTCTGTCTTGGATCGCACTTTAGAAATATTCAATTGGTTAGAGCTGTTTGCAGTTCGCAGACGTCTATTCCCGCCGTACCCTCTGTCTCACCGCCCGATGAACTGCCGGGTCAGACCGCAGAGGGGCGTCTGCCGAACATGCATAGCCCAAGCAACAAGAGGAATAACGCACGTGTCTTCCAAGCTTGATCAACTCCGTGCCATGAGCACGGTCGTCGCCGATACCGGCGACATCGACGCCATCCGCAAGTTCAGCCCGGTGGACTGCACAACCAATCCGACCCTGGTGCTCAAAGCGGTGGAACTGCCGTCGCACGCCGGCACCGTCGCCGAGGCGCTGCGCTGGGGCAAAAGCCAGTCGGGCAGCCGCGAGGCTGTGGTCCGCGCCGTGGCCGACCGCCTCGCCGTCGCCGTCGGCGCCGAATTGACCACCCTGGTGCCGGGCCGGGTCTCGACCGAAGTCGACGCCGATCTGTCGTTCGACACCGCCGCCACCATCGTCAAGGCCCGCCAGATCATCGCCGCCTATGCCGAGCGCGGCATTGGGCGCGAACGCATCCTGATCAAGATCGCTGCCACCTGGGAAGGCATCCGCGCCGCCGAAGTGCTGCAAAAGGACGGCATCGACTGCAATCTGACCCTGATCTTCTCGCAGGCTCAGGCGGTCGCCTGCGCTGACGCCAAGGCCTTTCTGATTTCGCCCTTCGTCGGACGCATTCTCGATTGGTATGTCAAAAAGGAAGGCCACACCTTCGGACCCGAGGAGGATCCGGGCGTGCTGTCGGTGCGCAGCATCTACGACTATTTCAAGGCCTTTGACATCCAAACCGTGGTGATGGCGGCGTCCTTCCGCTCGGCTGGCGAAGTGGAAGCCTTGGCCGGTTGCGACCGCCTGACCGTCTCGCCGGCCCTTCTCGACGCCCTGTCGCAGGACAACGGCGTCCTAGAGCGTCGCCTGAAGCCGGCCAAGCCGGCCCAACCGCCGGCCCGCGTGACCCTCGACGAGAAAGCGTTCCGTTGGGCGCAGAACGAGGACGCCATGGCCACCGAGAAACTGGCCGAGGGCATCCGCGCCTTCGCCGCCGATCTCGGAAAATTGCGCACCCTGGTCGACGGCAAACTTTAAGCTGTCGTGCGATCACGGGATCACGCCTTTTACTTCGTCATGCCCGGGCTTGATCCGGGCATCCATGGATTGCCGGGTCAAGCCCGGCAATGACGAACAAAGGTGAATAAGTGTGATCGCAACCTGCTTTAGATTATCGTCGACCTCTCTCCCTCGCCCGTAAGCGGGCGAG
>DATNIV010000264.1:0-4578 GCA_035604255.1 Telmatospirillum sp.
GCCATGGCGCCGCGGTTGACTTCGTTCGAAATCATCTTCGTCGTGGTACAAATATCGGTCAGAAGAGCGGTAAAAGAACCGGTTCCACCAAGGCGCCGTTGTTCCTGGATGAGAAAGAGTGATAGTGTAACTCTTTTATAAGATGACATTTTTCACCCCTCTACTATCTCAATCCACGATCGGAAAACTTCAATATCCGCCATTCATTGGCGCATTAACATGCGCCATAGGAAAACATATGCTTGGTACCCATCGGCGACAACCCCACCTGGCAGGCATTGCACCATCACACCTTTGATTGTCCGACCGAAAACAACACAACGGCCGCGATCGCCGTTAGCACTGATGCGACATGATAAACGTTCATCGGTTCTTTCAGGTAAATAAATCCAATCACCACGGATGTCGTCACTATCGATATAGATGCATACAAAACATATTGAGACGCTCCAAATTTAGCATAAAGAAGATTAAATCCGACATATGTCAAGAAAAGACCAAAACCACTAATTAACAAAGATCTACAATTACCCCGAATCAAGGTCATGACATCAAATTGTCCAACCAGTGGAGATGATAGTATTGATAATAAAAATGCGATAAAGGCGCTTCCTCCAACAAACAGGAGCCCATTCTCAACACCGGACGATTGTTTTTGCCCAAGTGCGAACAACGCGTTCCCAATGGCGGCAATTCCAGCAAAAACGATGGGAAGAAGAATGTTCATAACCAATTCCTGACACGCAATGGCCTAAAGCTCAGACCTCCTTCTAAAGCGCGATGCCATTAGGCCAAAGTGAAATCGCTCCGACCTAATGCCCGAATCGCCCTCTACTTTATTGAAATCTGACGGATAGCGTCCTCGCCTTCCACCAGTTTTTCATAGAAATTCAAATCGAGGAGCCCTCCCGGCAGGAGCGACCGCCGGGATTTTCGACCCGACGTAGCGCTGCGAGCCACAATCGACAGCGTTGCGCATTTTGCACTTGCACCTTTTTTGATAATGCCTTTCATTAGCAACAATTACCCACACACCGAGTACGGAGACCAGCCTGTGTCGACGAAATTGCGCGATGTTTCCCACCCCGATGCCGCGGCGGGCCTTCGACTGGGGCGCTGCCCCAAGGGCTGGCGGGGACTGGTGAGTGATTTGGTACCAATCGAGGGCTCCGGCATCGCCTGGAGCGAACTCGAACGACGTCTTTTGGAAATGGGATTTGTCGAGGGCGCCTGTGTCGAAGTGCTGCATGAAGGACCGATCAAACGCGACCCCATCGCCGTTCGCGTCGACGACATCACCATCGCCGTGCGACGCGCCGACGCCACCGCCATTGTTGTCCTCCCCCTTGGAGTGAACTGATGTCCAGCGCCACCTTATCCGCCCCCGGCATCGCCCTGGTCGGCTGTCCGAATTGCGGAAAAACCGCTCTGTTCAACGCTTTGACCGGGCATCATCAGAAGGTTGCCAACTATCCGGGCGTCACCGTCGAACGGAAAGAAGGCGCGCTGATCACACCGCAAGGCAAAACCGTGCGTTTGCTCGACTTACCCGGCACCTATTCGCTGCGCGGCCGCAGTCCGGACGAAGCGGTCACCCGCGACGTCGTCCTGGGCCGCCTGGATGGCGAAGCGCTGCCGGACGCGCTGATCTGCGTCGCCGATGCGACCAATCTACGCTTGGTGCTGCGCCTGATCCTGGAACTGAAAGCGGTCCATCGCCCGCTGATCCTGGCGCTCAATATGATCGATATCGCCAAACGCCAAGGGTGCGAAATCGACGTCGATCGCCTGTCCTCCGAACTCGGCATCCCGGTCGTGCCCACCGTCGCTGTTCGCAAGGGCGGCGTGGTCTCGCTCCTCGAAGAGATCGATCGCTTGGCCGCCGCGACATTGGCGAACGCCCCCGCGGCGGTCACCTGGCGGGAGCCCTCCAGTCAGGAGATCCGCGACGCGCATATGGAAGCCGAACGCATTCTTAAGGCCTGCGCCTTCCGCCCCGGCGACGAGCGCCTGACCGCCCGTCTCGACCGCGTGTTGTTGCACCCCGTCTGGGGCATCTCGATTCTGCTGGCCGTGCTGTTCTTCATGTTCCAGGCGGTCTTCACCTGGGCGGCGCCCCTGATGGACGGCATCAAAGCCGCCTTCGATCTGCTGGGCTCGCAGGTCCAGGCGACGATGCCCGAAGGCCTGCTGCGCAGCCTGGTTACCGACGGACTGATCGCCGGCGTCGGCAGCGTTGTCGTGTTCCTGCCGCAGATTTTGACGTTGTTCCTCTTCATCATCTTGCTGGAAGACTTCGGCTATATGGCGCGCGCGGCCTTTTTGATGGACCGCCTGATGGGCGGCGCCGGCCTGCATGGGCGCGCTTTCATTCCCCTGCTGTCCAGCTTTGCCTGCGCCATTCCCGGCATTATGGCGGCCAGAGTCATCGAGAACAGGCGGGATCGCCTGGCGACCATTCTGGTCGCCCCCCTGATGACGTGCTCGGCCCGCATTCCGGTCTATACACTGATTATTTCCGCCTTTGTCCCGGCTCATGACGTCGCCGGCGTTCTCAGTCTTCAAGGGCTGGTCATGTTCGCCCTCTACGCCACCGGCATCCTGGCGGCACTGGCCGTCGCCTGGATCATGAAGCGCCTCGTCTGGCGACAGGTGGCCGAGCCCTTTTTGATGGAGCTGCCCGCCTACAAATGGCCGCGCCTGAAGAATGTGGCCCTCGGCCTGTGGCAACGCGCGGCAATTTTCCTCCGTCGTGCCGGCACCATCATCCTGGCGATCATGATCGTCATCTGGTTCTTGAGTTCGTTCCCCGGCGCCCCCGAAGGCGCGCTGGAACCGGCCATCAATTACTCGATCGCCGGCATGATCGGCCATTGGATCCAGCCGGTTCTGGCGCCCATCGGCTTCAATTGGCAAATCGCCGTCGCTTTGATCCCCGGCATGGCCGCCCGGGAAGTCGCCGTCGGGGCGCTGGGCACCGTCTATGCCCTGAGCGCCACCGGCGAAGAAGTCGGCAGCGCCTTGCAGCCAATCCTGGCCGCCCAATGGTCGCTGCCCACCGCCTTGGCATTGCTGGCCTGGTACATCTTCGCCCCGCAATGCGCGTCAACGCTGGCCGTGGTCAAGCGCGAGACCAACTCTTGGCGTTGGCCGGCGTTCCTCTTCGTCTACATGCTGACACTCGCCTATGCGGCGGCCTACATGACCTTCAACCTGGCCACGTGGGTGCTCGGATGACGCAAGGGTTCGTGGCTTTAGCGCTGGTGGTCGCCGCAGCCGGCTGGCTCGGCTGGAGAGCGATCCCCAACCGCCTGCGCCGGAAACTGACCGGCGGCAAGGGCGGCTGCGGCCCTGGCTGTGGTTGCGGCGATTGACCCGTTCAGGACGACACTGTCGTCGCTGTCAGTTCAGTCCCAGAGCATGACGCAGTTCGGTCCGCGAGCGGTCGTAATCGGCAAGGAATCGCGGATTGTGTAATAACGCATTGGCGATCACCGTTCCGGCAATGCGCCCCGCCTCGATGTCGGAGGGAAAATGCACGCCGGCGACCAGGCGATTGTGAGCGAAGGTGTCGGCCCGCACAAAGATCGCCGTCCGCTGCTCCGGCACCATGCCGGCCAGCAGAATGCCGGCCACCGCCGCAAAGGCGGAGTGACCGCTGGGATAGGACGGTGACTGTCCGGTCGGCCGAGATCCGTCCGACGGCGTGACCAGCAGGGGATGGAGAGCCGCATTGGTGGCGAACGGACGCGGCCTTTGATAGCGGGCTTTGGCGAGATCGGTCAATTCCTCCGTCTCCCGCGCCACCTGGCGGAACAGCGCCTTGGTCACCGGCAAGGCCTGATCGTTGGCCCCCGCCCCCAGAACATCGGCAAATCGCATGACGGAGCGAAGACTATCAGCCTTGGCCTGCTCGGCCGACGCGTCGGTCCGCGCCGCCTGGGCGGCGACGACGGCCTCCATGTCGGCCTGCTGCGCGGCCGAATCGGGGGCCGGCGGCGGCGGCAACAGATCCAACAAGGGAACATCCTCAGCCGTAAGATAAGGAGTCTCGACCGCATGAGACGCCACGATCGGCGCAACCATCAGGACGACGACCAAGAGAAACCGCTGGACAAGGGACATGCTGGGCACCTTTTTCGGAAAAAGAACCGTCCGCTGACGCGGGCAACCTTGTTCCAGGTCCCCGCGTCAGCAGACCCTCGAATCGTTAGAAGGCCACTTGAGCCCGCGCCGCGACCGCATTGAGATGCGCCCCGGTATCCTTCTGACTACTCGGTTTGGCGGTGATGTTGCTCGCTAGATCGCCAAACACCCCATGTTCGTAATTGAGCCGGAACATGATGTTATTGTTGGGATACCAGTTGACGCCCAACGTCGTGGTCACCTCATTGCCGCCGTCCACCGCCGACAGACTGTTCTGCGCGCCCACGATAAAGTGATCGTTCAAATTGGTCCTACTGAGGCGCGCCGCCAGCTCCCAGGCGCCAGCGCCTCCCTCTTTGAGGGAAAACGGATGGCTGGGATAGATACGGCCATAGGCGCCGGACTCCGCGCTATAGGCCCGATGTTTGCCGG
>DATNIV010000265.1:0-4167 GCA_035604255.1 Telmatospirillum sp.
CCCATGGCGCATGATATTCTCGTCGTTGACGACGAATCCGATATTCGATCCCTGGTAGCCGGCTTGCTGGCGGACGAGGGCTATCAGGCGCGCGAAGCCGCCGACAGCGATAGCGCCCTGGAGGCGATCCGCGCCCGGCGCCCGAGTCTGGTGCTGCTCGATATCTGGCTGCAGGGCAGCCGGCTCGATGGTTTGGGTATTCTCGCCGAGATCAAGCGTCATCATCCCTCCGTTCCCGTGGTGATGATGAGCGGGCATGGCACCATCGAGACGGCGGTCGGCGCCATCAAGCAGGGCGCCTACGAATTTATCGAGAAACCGTTCCAGTCGGATCGCTTGTTGCTGGCTGTCGAGCGGGCCATCGAATCGGCGCGGCTGCGCCGCGAGATCGAGGATCTCAAGCAACGCGCCGGCGGCGACGAAGAGTTGCTGGGTCATTCACCGGCTATCAGTCATTTGCGCCAAGCGATCGAACGGGTGGCGCCGACCGGATCGCGGGTCATGGTGACGGGACCGGCCGGCGTCGGCAAGGAGGTGGTGGCGCGGCTGCTGCATCGCTTGTCGAAACGCGCCTCCGGCCCCTTCGTCGTGGTCAATTGCGCGGCCATGCATCCCGAACGGATGGAAACCGAACTGTTCGGCATCGAATCGATGTCCGAAGGCGAACGCAAGATCGGCACCTTCGAACAGGCGCATGGCGGGACCATGGTGCTGGATGAAGTGGCGGACATGCCGCTGGAGACGCAAGGCAAGATCGTCCGCGTCTTGCAGGAGCAAACCTTCGAACGGGTCGGCGGCGGCAAAAGGGTCGAAGTCGATGTTCGGGTGATGGCGACGACCAATCGCGATCTACCGGCGGAAATCGCCGCCGGAAAATTCCGCGAAGACCTCTATTACCGGCTGAATGTGGTGCCGCTGCGCCTGCCGGCGCTGCGCGAGCGCCGCGAGGATATTCCGGTGCTGGCCAATCATTTTCTGCAACGAGCCGCGCAGATGGCCGGTCTGGCCGTGCGCCCGATCGCCGAGGACGCTATGGCCGCCCTGCAGGCTTATGACTGGCCCGGCAATGCGCGGCAATTGCGCAATGTGATGGACTGGCTGTTGATCATGGCGCCGGGCGAGTCCCGGGACCCGATGCGCGCCGATATGCTGCCACCGGAAATCGGGGCGATCACGCCTGCTGTGTTGCGCTGGGAAAAATCGAGCGAAATCATGACTCTGCCTTTGCGGGAGGCGCGCGAGGTGTTTGAACGCGAATATCTGTTGGCGCAAGTCACGCGGTTCGGCGGCAATATCTCGCGGACGGCCACCTTCGTCGGCATGGAGCGTTCGGCCTTGCATCGCAAGCTGAAATCGCTTGGGGTGAGTTCCGAGGAAAAGCCGCGGAATTGACGGGATCCTTACGTTTTCATTTAAACGGTAATTTGGAAAATACGGTGCGACAATGAAAGTCATCGTCTGCGGCGCGGGCCAGGTCGGCTTCAATATCGCGCGCTATTTGTCGAACGAGGACAATGACGTCACGGTCATTGACCAGCGCCCCGATCTGATTCGCAAGATGAGCGATACGCTGGACGTCCAATGCGTCCTTGGACACGCCTCCCATCCGCCCATCCTCGAGCAGGCCGGGGCCGCCGATGCGGATATGATCATCGCGGTGACCGCGGTCGACGAAGTCAATATGGTGGCCTGTCAGGTGGCTCATTCCCTGTTCAATGTGCCGACCACCATCGCCCGGGTGCGCAGCCAGAACTATTTGCAGCCGATCTGGTCCAATTTGTTCGGGCCTGACCATCTGCCCATCGACGTCATCATCTCGCCGGAAATCGAAGTGGCGCGCGCCATCAACCGCCGCCTGCAGGTTCCGGGCGCCATCGAGGTGATTCCCCTGGCGGGCGACAAGGTGCATCTGATCGGCGTCCGCTGCACAGAGGATACGCCGCTGGTCAATACGCCCTTGCGGCAATTGACCGTGTTGTTCCCCGATCTCAATATTGTCGTCGTCGGCATTGTTCGGCAAGGTCGGGCCATTGTGCCAGCGGCCGAAGACCAGATGTTGCCCGGCGACGAAGTGATGTTCGTGGTCGACACCCAGCATATCGCGCGCGCCATGACGGCGTTCGGTCATGAAGAGCCGGAAGCGCGCCGGATGGTGATTTTCGGCGGCGGCAATATCGGCCAGTTTCTGGCGCAGCAGATCACCGGCGAATCGTCGGGATGCACGGTCAAGGTCATCGAACTCGATCGCGAACGGGCGGAGGTCGTGGCGAAAAGTCTGCCGCATTGCGTCGTGCTGAATGGCGATGTGTTGGATACGGCTATCCTCGACGAGGCCAGCGTCGGATCGGCCGAGACCGTCGTCGCCGTGACCAATGACGACGAGACCAATATCTTATCGGCGTTGCTGGCCAAACGGCACGGCGCCAAACGGGTGATGGCCCTGGTCAACAAGACCGAATATGCGCCGCTGATGAGCACATTGGGAATCGATGTGGTGATCAGTCCACGAGCGATCACCGTATCGAACATTTTGCATCACGTCCGGCGCGGCCGTATTCATGCGGTGCATTCCATTCACGAAGGATTCGGCGAACTGATTGAGGCCGATGCCATGGAAACCTCGCCCTTGGTCGGCAAACCGCTCAAAGAGATCAAATTGCCCAACGGCGTCCTGTTGGGCGCCATTGTTCGTCAAGGCAAGGTGATCAGTCCGCGCGGAACCACGGTGGTGCAAAGCGGCGATCGTGTCGTCTTATTCGCCGAGAGCGACGCCGTGCGGAAAATCGAAAAAATGTTTTCGGTGCGCCTGGAGTATTTCTGAGGATGTCGGCTGTCGTCGGTGAAAAGAGGGGACAGGCCGTGACGTCATCGTCCCTGGTCGCTCCCAAAGGGATCATTTTCGACTGGGACAACACGCTGGTCGACAGCTGGGGCTGCATTCACGCGGCGATCAATCGCACGCTGTCGGCCATGGGGCATGCCGAATGGGCGATGGACGACATGAAGTCGCGGGTTGCCCTGTCGCTCCGAGATTCCTTTCCCGCCTTGTTCGGCGCGCGTTGGCAAGAGGCGCGGGACGTCTTCTATGCCGCTTTCGAAGCCATTCACCTCGATTATCTGAAACCTTTGCCGGGTGCGACCAGGATGCTCGAATCCCTGGTCGAACGGGGTGTTCGGTTGAGTGTGGTGAGCAACAAGAACGGAAACTATCTGCGTCAGGAGGCCGCCGTTCTGGGATGGGACAGGTTGTTCGACAGCCTGATCGGCGCCACGGACGCGGAGCAGGACAAGCCGGCGGTAGCCCCGGTTTTACTGGCGTTTGCCAGCATGGGCTGTGCTCCGGGGGAACCGGTTTGGTTCGTCGGCGATGCGGCGGTGGATATGCACTGCGCCGGCAATAGCGGATGCGTGCCCATCTTGCTCAGAACTGAGAGCCCGCGGCCTGGAGAATTCGCAGACCATCCGTTTCACCTCCAGCTGGAGGACTGCGCCGCTTTGTCGGGCCTTGTCGCGAACTTTGGCAAACAATAGGGTGTCAGACCGCGTGACAGGTTTTACAACCGATCGCCGACGCGTTGGCGCGGAGAGCGCCCGCGCAATCGTTTGCGCGAAAGCCAAGGGGGCGGATGCACCCGCCCGGCGACGGAGGGGGGACAAAAAACAAACGGCAATCGGGTTCGCGCGATTGCCGTGTGAACTTTGGGTTCCCATATCTGCAAATTGATGCTAACGAAGATATTGGGGCAAGTCTGGCCGGCCTTTTGGCCCGCCGCAATAAGAAAAGAGCCAAAAACATGTCGTCGGAAAAAAATCAAAACGTTCAGGACGTTTTCCTGAATTATATCCGCAAGAACAAGACACCGGTGACGGTTTTCCTGGTCAATGGCGTCAAGCTGCAGGGCATCGTTACATGGTTCGATAATTTTTCAGTGCTGCTGCGTCGTGACGGCCATACCCAACTGGTTTACAAGCACGCCATTTCCACGATCATGCCGGGCGGGCCGATCAGTTTGTTCGAACCGACAGGCAAAGATGACGAGGTCATCGAAGAGGCGTGAGCAACGAAAGGCGTGACGGCGACGGCGACGGCAACGGTGACACCGCGCCGTCCCGTGCCTTGGTGGTCTACCCGGCGCCGCGACAGGCGGAAGCCGGACGAGGGGCGGA
>DATNIV010000266.1:0-4225 GCA_035604255.1 Telmatospirillum sp.
GACGGTGACTTGGGCGAAAGAGTCATTGCCCGAATAGTCTCCTTGCCGGATGCGTCGGGCCAATTTCGCAAAAGACCGCAAATCCATCAAGGTTCCGACGACGGCCATGACCGCCAGCAAGGCGATCAGACCGTAGAGCACCATGGCGAAGCGAACTTCGGGAGCTTCCGAGAAGGGGCGTGTCAGCGACGATCCGGCGAGATCCTCGAGTCCGTAGGAGGTGAGAATCACCCAGCAACCGGCCGCCGTATGCAAGGGCGACATCGACGTCAGCAATTCGTCCTTTCCCGATGATCCCGCGTATTGAACGGCCAAGGGTCCCGTTCCCGCGCAACTCTCATCCAGCCGCGAAAGAACCCCGGTTTCATCCAGCCGCTGACGCTCTCGGTCCAAATCCGCCGTTTCGATCGTCGGACTGGCGGCAACCAGAAAGAAGGAGTCTCCCCGACCGACCGGCCGCAACAACAGCTTGATATGGACCTGGTCGTTGGCGAGATCCTGAACCGCCTTGGCGGCGCCGAGCAGGGCCTTGCCGCTGGCTTTGCTCAGCGCGGGTTCCAAAGCTTCGGCGGCGAGACGCCCCTCGACCTGCAAGCTGTGGAGCAGAAAATTTCGCCGTTCCGTGTCGACTTCGGCGAATTTCACGTAAAGAATGACCGGAACGACCAGAAACATGATCGCCAGCACGACGAACTTACCGGTCAGGGACCGGCTGACGAGACGCAGTTGCCGAGCCCGCATGTCTCAGCCCCCCTCTAGCCAGCGGTAGCCGAACCCGGGATAGTTGGCGATGGCGTTGAAGGAGGGATCGGCGGCCACGAATTTTTCGCGTAACCGTTTGATCAGGGCTCGGACATTGGCGCGGTAGCCCTCGGCACCATCGCCGGCGATGAAATTTTCGCCGCGGAGCGCGTCGTAGATTTCCCGATAGGTGACGTCGCGTCCCGCCTGGACCAACAGCGAAACGACACGAAACTCACCGAACGTCAGCTCAATCGGGCGTCCCCGCCAATGCACGCTGTGCGATCCGGCATCAAGGGTGAGCGAGCCGCTGCAGAGCGGTGGCGAAGCGTCTCCGTCGAGCCCGGCGCGGCCGATAATCAATTCAATTCGTTTCTGCAAGATGGCGAAGCTGCGCGTCTTGTCGATGAAGTCGACCGCTCCGAAGGCCAGGGCCGCCTCCTCGAAGTGGATGTCGTTGTGCGATGTGAAGAACAGCGCCGCGGTTTCGACGCCGCTGCTGCGCAAGCGCTTCAACAGATCAAGGCCGGTCATCCCCGGCATTCGCCAGTCAAGGATCAACAGATCCATTTTACCCTCGGCGCTTTCCAGGAAAACCAGGGCTTCCGCCGGATCGCCGAATTGCAGGGTCTCATAGCCGGCCTCAGTCAAATTGCCGGCCAAGACGGCCCGCAGCATATCGTCGTCGTCGACCAGAACCAGGCGTGCTTTGCTCATGGTGTCACGCGTAATTCGGCATAGCAGCCCTTGGCGGCCTGAGGCCGGCTTCCACTGTTATCCCATTCATAGCTGGCGACTTTGAAATCGCCCGCCTTCAAGTCCATGAACAAAAGCACATCGAGCGTGCAGGTCACGGATCGATAAGACAAAATCCGCGCGGCGCCATCGGTGCGCATTTCGGCGGGCGCGCCCAAAAGTTTGCGGACGCCGCTTTCGTCGAGGCCGACCAATTCTTCCGGGGAGGGAGGCGGCGCTTTGGCTGGTTTTGCCACCGTCCAACGCCGCTGCGGTTTCGCCGGCGGTTCCACCGGTTTTTCCACGGGTTTGGTCATGACCGGGTTGGATGGAGGCGGAGGTGGGGGCGGAGCGGGAGTCTCCTCCATCGGCGCGCAGGCGCCGATGTGAAGACATAAGGCGAGAGCCGATCCGGCGATAAGCCATCGTCGCATGATCATTGCGTTGTCGCCTATCCTCGTTTACGCATCCGTAGCTTGCCAGTATTGTCCCGAAGAATTAAGGCTTCGGTAACATGGCTTGCCCAAAGTGGCCACCATTGCACATTTTTCACCGTTCCGGAGGCCATCCGGACAGGAGAGGTTTGTTGTCGACAGATCGTAGCCCTCATCTCTTGGTCGCATTGACGGCGCACGGATTTGGCCATGCGGCCATGACGGCGCCGGTCGTCAACGCCTTGTCCGCCAAACTTCGCTCTTTGCGCCTGACTTTGCAAAGTAATCATCCGAGGGATCTGTTGGCGAGCCGATTCGATGGACCTTTTGAGCAGATTTCCGGTCCCGATGATTTCGGCTTGGTCATGACGGCGGCCACAAAAATCCATTTGGAGGAGTCCGCCGCCGCCTATCATGCGCTGCATGATCGCCTGGCCGAGGCGGTCAAGTGGCAAGCCGCGAGAATGCGCGCGTTGGGGGTCGATCTGGTTCTTGCCAATATCGGCTATGTGCCGTTGTTGGCCGCCCGTCAGGCGGGGATTCCGGCGATTGCCCTGTCCTGCCTCAATTGGGCGGACATTTACGGCCATTATTTCGCAGACCGGCCGGATGCTCCGGCGATCAGGGCGGAGATGCAAGCCGCCTATCAATCGGCGCACATATTCTTGCGTCCGGCGCCGGCCATGCCAATGCCTGACCTCGTCAATGCTCGGGCCATCGGGCCGATCGCGGCGGTCGGTCGCGGCGACAGAGCGGCAATCCGGCGGCGTCTTGGCATCGAGAAGGGGATGCATTTCGGCCTCGTCGCCTTTGGTGGCGTCGAGTCGGGATTGCCGCTGGCGCGCTGGCCGAGGCTGGACGGCTGGCGATGGCTGGTGACTGGAGATCCGGCGGGGCACCCGGATCTCATCGCCTTCGATCGCAGCGTTTTCGATTTTCCCGACATCATGCGAAGTTGCGACGTCATCATCACCAAGCCCGGCTATGGCAGCTTTACCGAAGCCGCCGTGAACGGCACGCCGCTGCTTTACGTCCCGCGGCCTGATTGGCCGGAAAGCCCTGTGATGATTCCCTGGTTGTCCGAACAGGGCCGTTGCCTGCCAATCGAGGCCGAGGAACTGTTCGATCCTTTGATTTTGCAAAGACAACTCCAATCGTTGTTTTCCTGTCCGCTCAAACCCTTGGTGCAATCGACGGGGAGCGAGGAGGGGGCTCGCGTTCTTTTTTCCGCTCTGACCTCCCGCTGATGAATGCACAAGTAGTTGTTATGGCGCGTGGTCGTTGCTGAGGGGTATCGACTCTGGCCGTTCGTCGGTGTTGGCGGGGCGACTTTGGAGCCGTAAGGGAGGTTGTCCATGTGTGAAATTGCCGACGGCGAGGTCCTTCTTTACGTGACGGCGCCGGATCGCGCCAAAGCCTTGGGTCTTGCCCGGTCTTTGCTCGAGGAACGGTTGATCGCCTGTGCCAATGTGATCGATGGCGCCACATCGCTCTATTGGTGGGAGGGTAAGATCGAAGAGGCCGCGGAGGCCGTCTTGATTGCCAAGACGACCTCTTGTCATATCTCAGATATCATCGCCAAGATCAAGACAGTACACGATTATTCATGCCCGTGCGTGGTGGCGTTGCCGATTGTGGCGGGCAATCCTGACTTTCTGCAATGGGTTCGGACCGAGACGACGCTCAAGGTCTAGCGCGGCAGGCGGATCGTGGCCGTGGCCTGCGCGGCGATTCCCTCACGGCGTCCGGTGAAGCCCAAGCCTTCGGTGGTGGTTGCCTTGATGCTGACCCGATGCTCGTCGATCTGGAGAATTTCCGCCGTTCGCGCCGCCATGGCGGCGCGATGGGGTCCTATTTTCGGTCGTTCGCAGATGACGGTGATGTCGAGATGGGTGATTTCCCCGCCGCGCGCCGTGATCAAATTGCCGGCATGCGCGAGGAAGATGGCGGAATCGGCGCCTTTCCAACGTGGATCGGTGGGGGGAAAGTGCCGGCCGATGTCGCCGGCGGCGATGCATCCGAGCAAGGCGTCGGTTGCCGCATGCAAGGCGACATCGGCATCGGAATGACCTTCGAGGCCGGCGTCATGCGGAATCGCCATATTGCATAAGGTGATGTGGTCGCCGGTGGTGAAGCGATGCACGTCAAAGCCGCTGGCGACGCGCATTTCCACCGGTCCCGCCAATCGTTCGGTGGCGCGGCGCAAATCGTCCGCCGTGGTGATCTTCACATTGTCTTCGCTGCCGGTGACCAGGGTCACGGCCATGCCGGCCCGTTCGGCGACCACCGCGTCGTCGGTCAGTTCATGTCCCATG
>DATNIV010000267.1:0-7906 GCA_035604255.1 Telmatospirillum sp.
CCCTGAGATCGGGCCGGCGATAAAGAATCTGCGCGCCGCGCCGCAGGCTGGCCGTCCCCACCACCGCGCCGGCCGGCAAATCGGCCAGGCACGAGGCTTTGAGACTGAGAAAGGCGTCGCGGGTGTCCTCGCGTTCGAGAATGCAGGGCAGGACGATGCCGTCGGGCAGCACCGTCGGCACATCCTTCATCGAATGCACGGCGATGTCGATGCGGCCCTCCAACTGGGCCTCGTCGATTTCCTTGGTGAACAATCCCTTGCCGCCGATGGCGGCCAAGGTCCGGTCGAGCACCATGTCGCCGGTGGTCTTGATGACGACGATCTCGATGGCGCCCGGTCGGGCGAGATCGGGGTGAGCGGCACGGAGGCGCGCCTGCACCTCGTGAGCCTGTGCCAGCGCCAGCGGACTGCCGCGGGTGCCGATGCGAAGCGGAGTTGTCTCAATCATAAGCCTTGTTTTAGGCGCTGGATCGGTCGATGGAAAGAGGGTAGTGAAAGCGACGCGGCAAACGCGTCGGCATTTGAGGCAGACCAAAAGTGATCGTTCTGGGGATCGAATCGAGCTGTGACGAGACCGCCTGCGCCGTGGTGCGCGACGATCGCGCCATTTTGGCCGATGTCGTGCTGTCGCAATTGGACGAACATCGGCCCTATGGCGGCGTGGTGCCGGAAATCGCCGCTCGGGCGCATCTCGATCATCTCGACCATCTGGTGGTCGAGGCGGTGCGCCGGTCCGGCGTCGATTTGGCCGCGATGGACGCCATCGCCGCCACCGGTGGGCCGGGTTTGATCGGCGGCGTGATGGTCGGCGTGATGACTGCCAAGGCCATCGCCGCGGTGACCGGCAAACCCTTCGTCGCGGTCAATCATCTGGAAGGTCACGCCCTGACCGCCCGACTGACCGACGATCTGGCCTTTCCCTATCTGTTGTTGCTGGTGTCCGGAGGGCATTGCCAGCTGCTGGTCGTCGAGGGCGTCGGCCGCTATCGAAGACTGGGCGCCACCATCGACGATGCGGCGGGCGAGGCCTTCGACAAGGTCGCCAAGATGCTGGCTCTGGGCTATCCCGGCGGGCCGGCGGTGCAACAGGCGGCGGAGCGGGGCGATCCGGCGCGCTTCAGGCTGCCGCGCCCGATGAAAGGCCGGCCGGGCTGCGACTTTTCTTTTTCCGGCCTGAAGAACGCGGTGCGCCTGTTGATTGCCGCCCAGGCGCCGCTCGGCGCGGTGGACCGCAACGATATCGCCGCCGCCTTCCAACGGGCGGTGGCCGACGCTATCGCCGACCGGACGTCGGCGGCGATGAAGATCTTCGCCGCGACTTATGGCGGGGCCGGCGCTCTGGTGGTGGCCGGCGGCGTCGCCGCCAACGCCTTGCTTCGTCAAACCTTGGCCGAGGTCGCCGGAAAAGCCGGATTTCGTCTGGTCGCCCCGCCGCTTCGTCTGTGTACCGACAATGCGGCGATGATCGCCTGGGCCGGCCTCGAACGCTTTCGCTTGGGACAGCAGGATGGCTTGGATTTCGCCCCGCGTCCCCGCTGGCCGCTCGATCCGCAAGCGAAACAACTTCGCGGCGCCGGCGTGAAGGCGTGACGCGCAAAAGCGTTTTATCCGCAGATGGCGCAGATAAACAAGGGATCTGCGGCATCTGCGCCATCTGCGGATTATCACCATCCTCATGTCGGCCTGGTTTCCCGCCTTGTGGGATCGGCGATCGGAAGGCATAAACGGCGGGTGCCGGGTGCGGTGAACGAGCGGAGACAGGTCTCATGACAAAAATTGGTATCGTCGGCGCCGGAGCCTGGGGGACCGCCTTGGCCGCGACCGTGAACCGGGCCGGGCATGACTGCGTGCTGTGGGCCCATGAGTCCGAGGTGGTCGAGGGCATTCGCCAAAACGGCCGCAATCCCCTCTTTCTGCCGGAAATCGATCTAAGCGGGGTGACGGCGACGGCCGATCTGGTGGCGACCAGCGAGGCCGATGCCGTTCTGCTGGTGGTGCCGGCGCAATTCGTGCGCACGCTGTGCCGCCGTCTGCGGCCGCAGTGGCGAGACGGCGTGCCGGTGGTGATTTGCGCCAAGGGCGTCGAGACCGACAGTTTCGCCGCGATGAGCGAAGTGGTGAGCGAAGAGCTGCCGACGGCGCCGCTGGCCGTGCTGTCCGGGCCGACCTTCGCCGTCGAGGTGGCGCACGGCCTGCCCACCGCCATCACCCTGGCCTGCGCCGATGCCGCGCTCGGCCAGCACTTGGTCGATTGGATCGGTACGGCCAGTTTCCGGCCCTATCTCACCGACGATATCATCGGCGCCGAGATCGGCGGCGCGGTGAAGAATGTGCTGGCCATCGCCTGTGGCGTCGTCGAAGGCCGCGGGCTTGGCGACAATGCGCGGGCGGCCCTGATCACCCGCGGGATGGCCGAACTGATGCGCCTCGCCGTCGCCAAAGGGGCGCGCGCCGAAACCTGCATGGGGCTGTCCGGCCTCGGCGATCTGATTTTAACCGCCTCCTCGCAGCAATCGCGGAATTATTCGCTGGGCTTCGCCCTCGGCGAAGGGAAAAGCCTGGCCGATATTCTCGCCTCGCGCCGGTCGGTGACCGAAGGGGTGGCGACCGCCGCCTCGGTGAGCGGTCTGGCCGCCAAGCTGGGCGTCGAATTGCCGATTTGCGCCGCCGTTGCCGGCCTGTTGCATCATTCTCGCGGGATCGAGGAAACGATTCGCGATTTGTTGGCCCGACCGTTTCGCCATGAGTTGGGTTTTTCCGGCGGGGTTCCCGACCCTACCCCATGACACCAGACCAGGAGTGGATTCATGCAATTTTTCGTTCGCTGTATCGATAAGCCCCAGCATCTGGATGTGCGGATGGCCAATCGCGCCGCCCATTTGGACTATCTGAAGGCGCTTGGCGACAAGCTGTTGATCGGCGGCCCGACGCTGTCCGACGATGGCCAGTCGATGACCGGCAGCATGCTGGTGCTCGACCTGCCCGACCGCGCCGCTCTCGACGCTTTCCTGGCCAAGGAACCCTACGCCAACGCCGGTCTGTTCGAAAAGGTCGAGGTCTCGGTCTATAAGAAGGTTTTCCCGCAAGTGTAAATTTCGCGCCACGAAGATCACGAAGGGTAGACTTTTGTCATTGAGAGCCGAAGGCTTAGGCAATCCAGGCGGCGCCTTCGGGATCTGGATTGCTTCGCTCTCGCTCGCAATGACGCGCTGATTTATCCTTCGTGCCTACGTGGTGACTCTTCGCATCGGAGGCGTTTTCATGGCGCAGTGGCTGGTGAAGTCGGAACCGGGACATTGGTCCTGGGACGATCAGGTCAAAAGCGGCACGACCCATTGGGACGGGGTGCGCAACTACCAGGCGGCCAACAATCTGAAGGCGATGGTGCCGGGCGATCTGGCCTTTTTTTATCACTCGGTCAATGAGAAGCGCATCGTCGGCATCGTCGAAGTGGTGCGCCCCTATTATCCCGATCCCAGCGATCCGTCGGGCCGTTTCGGCATGGTCGATCTCAAGGCCGTGCGGCCCTTGTCGACGCCGATTTCGCTTGAACAGATCAAAGCCGATCCCCGGCTCAATCATTTGGCTTTGGTCCGTCAATCGCGTCTTTCGGTGATGCCGGTGGACGATGCCGCCTGGGCGTTGATTTGTGCGCTGGGCGGCGTTTAGACCTTTTGTCAGCTTATCGGTAACGACGCGAAATCGTTTGGAAGCCTCACAATTTCCGGAAAAGGAGTGGGGTTGTTAATCACCCTTTGATTGCCCATATTCGTTGCATAAACGCGTGGCTGGGCCGATCCGCGGAGGACTCCGCGACCCTTGGAAACGAGCCCGGGCAGACATAAGGGAGGATTCCGTGACGACGACCGAAAATACCCTATTTCCGGTGCCTGCCGATTTCGCCAAATCGGCCCTCATTGACGCCGCCACCTACCAGGAATGGTATGACCGATCGGTGGCCGATCCCGAGGGGTTCTGGGCCGAGCATGGCAAGAGACTGGACTGGATCAAGCCGTTCACCAAGGTCAAGAACGTCTCTTTCACCAAGGACGTGCATATCAAATGGTTTGAAGACGGCACGCTGAATGTCGCCGCGAACTGCCTGGACCGGCATCTGGCCACCAGAGGCGAGCAGACGGCCATCATCTGGGAAGGCGATTCGCCCGACGAGTCGGAACATATCACCTATCGCGACCTGCATGAGCGGGTCTGTCGGCTGGCCAATGCCCTGGAAGGCCTGGGTGCCAAAAAGGGCGACCGTATCACCATCTATATGCCGATGATTCCCGAGGCGGCGGTGGCCATGCTGGCCTGCGCCCGCATCGGCGCCATTCACTCGATTGTTTTCGGCGGTTTTTCGCCGGACAGTCTGGCCGGCCGAATCCAGGATTGTGATTCGAGCATCCTGATTACCGCCGACGAGGGATTGCGCGGTGGTCGCAAAGTGCCGCTCAAGGTTAACGCCGATCAGGCGCTGGAGACCAGTTGGAGCGTCAAGCATGTGGTGGTGGTCAAAAGGACCGGCGGCGACATCCATATGGTGTCGGGGCGCGATCACTGGTACCACGAGCTGGTCGCCAAGGCCTCGCCGGTTCACCAGCCGGCCGAGCAAAATGCCGAGGATCCGCTGTTCATCCTCTACACCTCGGGATCCACCGGCAAGCCCAAGGGCGTGCTGCACACCACCGGCGGCTATCTGGTCTATGCCGCCATGACCCATCAATATGTCTTCGATTATCACGAGGGCGACGTCTATTGGTGCACCGCCGACGTGGGCTGGGTTACCGGACACAGCTATATCGTCTATGGCCCGTTGGCCAACGGCGCCACCACCCTGATGTTCGAAGGCATTCCCAACTATCCCGACAGTTCGCGGTTCTGGCAGGTGGTCGACAAGCATAAGGTCAACATCTTCTATACCGCGCCGACCGCCATCCGCGCCCTGATGCGCGACGGCGAAGGGCCGGTCAAGAAGACCAGCCGGGCCAGTCTTCGCTTGCTGGGCTCGGTGGGCGAGCCGATCAATCCGGAGGCCTGGCTCTGGTATCACGCGGTGGTCGGCGATGGCCGCTGCCCGATCGTCGACACCTGGTGGCAAACCGAGACCGGCGGTATTCTGATCTCGCCTTTGCCCGGCGCCACGCCGCTCAAACCCGGCTCGGCGACGCGTCCCTTCTTTGGGGTCAAGCCGATGATCGTCGATGCCGCCGGCGAGGAACTGAAAGGCGCCACCGAAGGTAATTTGTGCATCACTGACGCCTGGCCCGGCATGATGCGCACCGTCTATGGCGATCATGAGCGCTTCGTGCAGACCTATTTCTCGACCTATCAGGGGTACTATTTCACCGGCGACGGCTGCCGCCGCGACGAGGACGGCTATTATTGGATCACCGGGCGCGTCGACGACGTGATCAATGTGTCCGGACATCGCATGGGGACGGCCGAGGTCGAATCGGCGCTGGTCGCCCATCCCAAAGTGGCCGAAGCGGCGGTGGTCGGCTATCCGCATGACATCAAGGGCCAGGGCATCTACGCCTATGTCACCTTGATCAATGGGATCAATCCCAGCGAGGAGCTGCGCAAGGAGCTGGTCGGCTGGGTCAGGAAGGAAATCGGCCCCATCGCCTCGCCCGATCTGATTCAATGGGCGCCGGGGTTGCCGAAAACCCGCTCGGGCAAGATCATGCGTCGCATCTTGCGAAAAATCGCCGCCAACGAATTTGACGCGCTAGGCGATATCTCAACCCTGGCCGATCCGACGGTGGTCGAGGACTTGGTGGAAAACCGCATGAACCAAGGGTGACGACGACCCTCAGGGTAGGTTAAGGACCAAGACGGCGGGACGAAAATCCCGCCGCCTTTTGTTGCTTCAGCGGAAACTCACCATAGAGGCACAGAGGGCGCAGAGAACAAAGAAGAGAACAAATCTTGCCGATCCTGTTAAGACAGATCGCTACTACATTCAATGATGCAGCCCCATCGTTTTTCGGCTGGGTTGGGCCATTAAGGAACATTCGGTAGCGACCGGAGAATCACGTATGACGCTCCCTTACTCAATTCCATTACAGGGAATGGCATATTTCATCACATTGCTACGGTTACCGTTTTCGTCGGTCAAGTAGGCTTGCAATGTGACGACGTAAGTCTCTGGTCCGCAAGGCCAACCACCAACATAGGTGGCTCCCTTCCGCTGCTGGTCAGCCGAGATGTGGATGGTGGCGTCGGGATTAAAATTTAGGTGGCCGTCGGGCTTATTCGAGGAAACGATTTCCCGGTGGATCGCGACAACGTTGCCATCGGCCGAATGAAAATTGAACTCGGGGTAAATCACGGTGTACCGTTCCAGGACCTTATGGAAGGTAATGGAGTCGAGAACAGGTGCGGTGCCTTTCGGCTGAGGCGTCTCCGCGCATCCAGTCATGGTAACCGCCAGAAAGATAAGAAAGAAATTGACGCGCATCACGGCCTAGCTCCAGTCGGAAGATCTATGCATGAAAGTTGGCACCCGCCACAAATGCACAATCATTAAGAGATACAACTAATAAAATATCCATTGTTTTAATAGAGGTCAAATGACGGCTGTGTGTCAGGCCCTGCCCGATTGGGCGACATCGGCGTGGATCGTCGTTAATGCTATCTGGAGTAAGCGTCTGTCCTAACCGGGTCGGCAAGAATGAAACATAGTGGTTTCAAATTTTTCTCTGCGATCTCTGCGCCTCTGTGGTGAATTTCCGCAATCGGTTAGAGCGGTTTACGACCACAACCAGAAACCGTCATTGCCGGACTTGATCCGGCAATCCATGATTGTATGGATCGACCGGCGTCATTTGACGCGGGCACGTGGATGCCCGTGTCAAGCACGGGCATAACGAATGGGCGTTGGTTCAATGCGTTAGCTGCGTATCTTACCCACGGGATAATTTTGTCGGATGTGGTCGATCAGGCCCAGCACGCCGCTTTCGATCATCCGAAACACCGTTTCGAAGCCCTCATCGCCGTAATAGGGATCGGGAACCTCCAGCGACGCCGCGTCTGGCGCGAAGCGCATCAAGAGGCTGATTCGCGGGGTCAGGCCCGCCGGGCAGAGCTTGCGCAAGGCGCGTTCGTGACTTTGTTCCATAACCGCAATGATGTCGAAATCACCGAAATCGTTTCTGGTGACGGGACGGGCGCGGAGATCGGAAAGATCGATCCCATGCTTCCGCGCTGTGGCTGTGCTGCGCGGGTCGGGGGGCTGGCCGGCGTGATAGCTGTGGGTTCCGGCCGAGTCCGCCTGGATTTGATCCGTCAAGCCCGCGGTTGCGGCATGGGCGCGCAGCAGGCCATGGGCGGTTGGCGAGCGGCAGATGTTGCCGGTGCAGACGAAAAGAACCTTGACCAATGGGACACTCCTGACCAGAACAGCAGCTTATAGGGAAATTCTTGGAAAGGGAAAGCCATGGCTCAGGGCTCGATCGTCGTGTTGACCGGCGCCGGCATTTCAAAGGAGAGCGGCCTCGATACCTTCCGGGACGCCGACGGCGTGTGGAGCCGCGTCGGCGTCGAGGATGTGGCGACTCCCCAAGGCTATCTTCGCAATCCGACGCTGGTGCATGCGTTCTACAACGACCGGCGGCGCCAGTTGGAATCCGGCGAAGCCCAACCAAACCCGGCGCATCTGGCTTTGGCCCGACTGGAGGCGGAATGGGGTAACGACGTCTGCGTGGTGACGCAAAATATTGACGATCTGCACGAACGGGCCGGCACCGAGAATATCCTCCATATGCACGGAGAACTGCGCAAGGCGCGGTGCGAAGCGTGCGGCGGCGTGTTCATCTGGTCGGGCGACATGGGAGCCGACAGCGTTTGCCCGGAATGTCGCCGGGTCGGCAAGATGCGTCCCCATATCGTGTGGTTCGGCGAGGTT
>DATNIV010000268.1:0-3927 GCA_035604255.1 Telmatospirillum sp.
AGGAGTTGCGGCAAGGCACACGTTCTTTGGCGGGACACATAAGCCGGCACGGTAGGAACGACGGGTGGCATACCTAACGCTCCGAGAACAGGCGGAGGGCATGAAGAGGGCGTTTCCGCAAATGCGGCTGCTATTCCGCAGCTCTTGGGGCGTGTGCTGGCAAGGCCCGTTGCGTGGGGCCGATTTCGACTACGAAGTGCGGATCCTCTACCTGAACGGAAACGACATCGGCCGTTGCGAAGTCGTGGCGCATTGTTGGTTTCCCGAAGTTGTCATCGTCGATCCGCCGCTGCGCAAGCGTCACGGTGACAACTATGTCCCGCATGTATACGACACCGACGGCGAACCGATACTGTGTCTGTTCGATGCCCGTGCCGAAGAATGGGATCAGGGAATGTCGGTCGCCGACACCATCATTCCTTGGGCAGCGAAATGGCTGTTCTTCTACGAACTGTGGCTCGCCACGGGACAATGGGAAGGTGGCGGCAGGCACCCTGACGCTCGCGACAGAAAGGCTCAACAATGCGTCTTCCCTTCGGTCTTGGCCACGACAAGCAGGCGCCGGATCCGGCTGCCCGACGATCTGCGGGAACCATCCCGAAACGACGCAAACCGCTTCCTTGGCCCGTGGACAAAGAATTCAGGATACTTTCAATCGACGGAGGAGGAATCCGCGGAATCCTGCCTGCGGGATTTCTCGCGTCGCTTGAAGAGGCTTATCTGGGAGATGGAAGCATCGGCGACCACTTTGATCTCATTGTGGGAACTTCAACGGGAGGGATCATCGCCCTCGGTTTGGCCAACGGACTGACGGCAGGGACCCTGCGGGATTTGTACGTCGACCGGGGCGGCGAGGTCTTCCCGGATTACGGACCGTTTGGTAAAGCGGTGAACGAGCTGATGGGCGCCGTTTGCCACAGATGCGATCATAAGGCTCTCGAACGGCTCATCGCCGAGGTTCTGGGCGAGAAATGCTTCTGGCAGGCGAGGAAGCGGGTCAATATCCCATCCATAGACTCGACGTACGGAGAGGTGTTCGTTTTCAAGACACCCCATCACCCAGATTTCAAGCTGGACTGGTGCAAGCCGATGGCCTTGGCGGCGCGGGCCACGTCCGCCGCCCAGTCGTTCTTCAAGCCCGTGTCCGACGGAACGTACGAATACTTGGACGGCGGCATCTGGGCAAACAACCCCGTTATGATCGGACTGGTCGACGTGCTCTCGTGTTTCGACGTTCCTCGGGACCGAATCAGCATACTCAGTCTGGGGTGCGTCGAGGATACCTACGGCATCGGCACGCTCCAACGACATCTCGGAGGCAAGGTTTTCTGGCCATCGAATGTTATTAACGGAGGCATGCACCTGCAATCGATGAACGCGGTCGGTCAGGCCGGACTGCTGATCGGACGCGACAAACTGATCCGGGTCAACTATCCACCCATCAGACCCAAGCTGGAGATGAACGACTGGGCACGTTGCCGCGAGATCCTGCCTGGAAAAGCGCGGGAATTGATGGCCACTTACGGTGACGCCGTGCGATCCATCTTTCTGCAAACCAAGGCGGACGAGTACGTCCCCTGCTACAGCCCGGATAACCCTCCGCCCGTTGTTTGATTCTGCGACCGGGGAACGTCGGCATCCTGGGGATTCGAGGATCGCAAAAGAGGCACATCTCCAAGTCGCGCGGCGTCACGCATCGTTCCGCCTTACCGGAAATGTCGTGCGCGAATCCGATGGCACATGGATCGTTGCCGCCGGACCATCAGGAACCGGCGGCCAAGTTCGAGCCGCGTCAGGACAAGAGGCGCCCTCGGTGGCGCTGACTCTGTCGTCTCTGCCACTGGACCGGCAGGTCGGTGCGAATGTCGATGTTGGTCCGACGTTGCGAAGGGCGGAGACGCCTTGCATTTCTTATCCATTGAGAATAGATAAGAAAATTGCTAGCCTATTCGGTACATATTCATGGGGTGTCCTGACATGTCCACCGTCACGATCTCGTTGCCCGAATCACTGAAAGCGTTCGTCGACCGACAGCTTGCCACCAAGGGCTATGGCAATGTGAGTGAGTATTTCCGCACCCTGCTTCGCCATGCCCAGGCGCAGGAAGAGGATGCCAGGCTGGAGACATTGCTCCTGGAAGGGCTCTCAGGTGCGGAGGACATCGCCCTCACGCCGGAATTTTGGAAGGATCTCAAGAACGAGGCAATTGGACTGGCTGTAAAGCACAAGGCGCGGAAGCCATCGTGAAGGCGGTCATTCGGCCGCGCGCGCGAGACGACATCACGCGGCAGTTTCGCTGGTATCTCGTGGACCAGGATGCTCCGGATGCCGCATTTCGGTTTCTTGATGCCATCCAGATGACCATTGATCGGATCAGCGAGACGCCCGGTATCGGCGCGCCCAAGCAGTTCAAGAACCCGGTGCTTGCGGGCTTGCGTTCCTGCCCCGTCGATGGTTTCGAAAAGATCCGCGTCTATTACCTCGCCAACGGAAAGGATCTGCGGGTGATCCGTATCCTGCATGGCGCCAGAGACATAGGTGCCGTTCTGGAAAGCGAAGATGACGACGGCGCGACGGGCTGAAGCGGGTTTCAGCATTCGGGTAGTCTGAACTGACGTTGTTCGGGGGACGATCCCCCGAACGCGATCTCGCGATAACCGAGACTGTCATATCCGGTCTCCCGCTTGCGCGCCATCCTGGCCAGCATGGGTTCATCGCCATCAACATAGTCGTAGATGATGACCTCGCGTTTGGTCGCATACAGACGGTGGAGCCGGCCGGCATATTGGGCGAGCGTTCCCCGCCAGGCAATCGGCATGGTCAGGAACAAGGTGTCGAGCCTTGCATCGTCGAAGCCTTCGCCGAGATAACGGCCGGTCGACAGGAGCAGGCGTCCTTCGCCTTCCGGAATGGCGGCAAGCCGTTCCATCGCCTGACGTCGTTGCCGATTGCTCATGCCGCCTTGCAGCACGATCACGTTTTTGGCGAATTTCTCCAGGCGGTCGGCCAGGGCAGCAAGATGATCTCTGCGCTCGGTGATGACGACCGGTGATCGCCCGGATTCCAGAGCAAACAGGATGTCGTTGAAAATCATGTCATTGCGTTGCTTGTCGGCGGCGACGGCTGCGTACAACGCTTGGATTGGCGGCTTGTCATCGCTGTCCTTTCGTTCGAAGCGAAATGCCGTACTGCGGAAGACCACATGGTGGTCGAAGGGACGTTCGGCGGCCTGCTTGCGCGCGTCGACGCGATAGCGCACGGGACCACACTGCATGAAGATGATCGGCTGATGGCCATCCTTGCGTGTCACCGTGGCGGAAAGGCCGAGAACATAGCGGGCCTTGGCTTCGCGGGCGATCTTTTCGAAGGCGACGGCCGCGAGATGGTGACATTCGTCGACGATCAAATGTCCGTAATTGGCGACGACATCGGCCACCTCGCCTTGGCGAGACAGGCTTTGCATCAGGGCGACATCGATCAGGCCGGTCGGCTTCTTGCGACCTCCATGGATCACGCCGATTTGGTTGACCGGGATATCCAGGAACATGGCGAGCCTTGCCACCCATTGGTCGAGAAGTTGCCGTCGATGGACCATGACCAGCGTGTTGCGTCCGCGCGCGGCGATCAGTCGTGCCGCCACCACGGTCTTGCCGAAGGCAGTTGTCGCTGCCAGGACGCCGGTGTCCTCGGTCATCAACGCCTGGGTTGCGCGCTCTTGTTCGGCCGTCAACTCGCCGAGGAAGTGGGTATCGATTGGCGTCCCAAGCTGGCGCTCATCGCGAATCTCGAACTGGATACCGAGACCAGTGAGCAAGGTACGGACTTCAGAGAGGCAGCCCCTCGGCAATGCCAAATGCTGCGAGAACAGCTCAGCGCAAGAAATGATACGCGGCTTGTCGAATGTGGGCAGACGCATTCCCTGGGCGG
>DATNIV010000269.1:0-7050 GCA_035604255.1 Telmatospirillum sp.
ACGAAGAGAAGCTCTCGGAGTGCTCGGGGGCGCCAGTTCGGCGCTGCTTGGTTCCTTCCTGTGTGGGCGCGCAGCGGCCGAAACGGGAAGCAATCCCAGTGAGCATAACGACGGAAAGTCGGCGGGATATCCGTGGCCCTACAGCAAACTCGATCCGGAGGCGGTGGCCGAGCGCGCCTATAAGGGATTCCTCAGCGGGCATTGCATGTACGGCAGCTTCTTTGGAATCGTCGGGGAGTTGGCGGAAAAAAAAGGCGCGCCCTACAGCAACTTTCCCTTCGCGATGATGAATATCGGCTCCGGCGGCATGGCCGATTGGGCGTCTTTATGTGGCGCGCTGAACGGCCCGGCTCTGGCGGTTTCCTTGCTGAGTTCGGATCCGAAGCCGATCATCGACGAATTGTTCAACTGGTATCAGAACGAAGCGCTTCCAGATTATCATCCCAGGCAGAAACCCAGGGTGGAGATCACCACCAAATCGGTGGCGCATTCCGTGCTTTGCCATGCTTCGGTTTCCCGCTGGTGCGAAAAGGCGAATGTGAAGGCGTTTTCGCTTGATCGCGACGAGCGTTGCGCCTGGCTCACAGCGTCTTGCGCCAAGAAAACGGTCGAATTGCTCAATGCTCAGGTCGATGGCCAATTCAAAGCCGTCTTTCCGATTCCCAAGGAAGTCCAGGAATGTCGGTCTTGCCACGACAAAGGTGGCGAACTTGAGGACACTCGTGGAAAAATGGATTGCGCCCCTTGTCATTTCAATTTGGGAACACAGCATCCAATAATAGAAAGAAAGAAAATATAACGACGCTGTAAAGAAATGCGGCGTTTTTATTTTTACGTCGATGGAAATAAGTATTCTCGACGTCTGTTGTTATATGGTGAATTGGGGAAGGCGATGAAACGTTCATTCCACGTGGCCGCCGTAGCGTTCATGATGCTCATCGCCGGAGCGCCGCAATCATCGGGAGCGGCCAATGATCTCACGGATGCCGGCGCCACGGCGCTCGGCCCTCTGGTACGGACCCAAATCGAACGCCATCCCTATTCCCTGGGTGCCGCCGATCCCGCCCGTCCGGCCCAGATCCGCAAGATCAATACGGATTGTCTGGCCTGTCATAGCGAGCAGGGGGTCAAAGCGCCGCCACGGCCGGATCTGGATCTGATCAAGCTTGGTGGATTGACCGTCTCGGCCGAAGCGCTGGCGCAGTCGGTTCATGCGGCTCAGGCCTGCACGACCTGTCATGGCGATGCGATGGTTCAATATCCGCATCCGGAAAACGGGCGCCAGCAGGCGAAAAACTGCGTCGAGTGCCATCCTCGATCCGCCAAATATACGTTGGCGGCGTTTCAGGACAGCCGTCACTACGTGCGGCATCAGGAGTCCTTTACCTGCAACGCCTGCCATAATCCGCACAGCATGACGCTGGCGGCGAACCGCGCGTCGCCTCGCGAGGTGGCGGAACAGGACAACGCCGCTTGCTTGGGATGCCACCAGAACGCCGTCAGATTTGCTGCTTTCGCCGCCAAGCGCGAAATGCCGGACTTGGCGCTTCACCATCGTTGGTTGCCCAACGCCGATCTGCATTGGAAAGCGGTCCGCTGCATCGATTGCCATGCCGAAGCGACCGAGGCGGGCTATTCGCATCAGTTCGTCAGAATTGTCAAAGCGACGCGCGATTGTTCATCCTGTCACAGCGTCGAGTCGTCGTTACGCAGCCGCCTTTACCGCAAGGCTCTTGCCGAACCGTCGGTCAGTCCCGGCGGCTTTTTGAACGATTTCATCCTCCAACGGGCCTATGTGGTGGGGGCGACGCGGAATCTTTGGCTTGATCAAGCTATTCTGGCGGTGGGTGCCCTGCTGTTGCTTTCCTTGGCGACGCACGCTTTTTTCCGCATCGTCGGGTCATCCCATGCCAAGACGGCCCAAGCCGGTCATCGGGTCTATCTGTTCGCTGCCTGGATTCGCCTGTGGCATTGGATCAACGTTCTGCTGATGTCGGCACTTGCCATGTCCGGCCTCGCAGTCCATTTCGCGCCGGCGCGCTTTGCCTATTTCGATGTGGCGCACCGCGTCCACGTCATCAGCGGCATCGGTCTTTGCGTCGCGTTCGCCGGATTCCTGGTCGGCAATGTCGTCACCGGAAATTGGCGGCAATACTTACCTGAGAGGACGGGATTGGCGGCGCGAATCGTTTCGCAGGGGCGTTTCTATCTTTGGGGTATTTTCCGCGGTGCGGATCACCCGTTCCCGACGACGCCGGAGCATAAATTCAATCCGATGCAGCAGATCATCTACGCCGTGATGATGTTCGCTGTCATGCCGCTGTTGGTCATCAGCGGACTGCTCTTGCTGTTTCCCGAATGGGCGCCGGACCGCGCGCTGGGAATCGACGGACTGGGACCGGTGGCGATCATCCACTTTCTGTTGGCGTCCTCGGTGATTCTGTTCGCTATCGCTCATCTTTATCTGGGGACGACCGGGCGGAAAGTGACCACTCATCTGACGGCGATGGTGACCGGTTGGCATGAGGGGTAGGGGGTATGGGGTAGGGTAAACCCTAATGCGTCCAGGGCTTGTCCCAATACACAGGAACAAAAAGAACCGTCAGAATTTCCAAACGTCACAAGTTCCTCTTTCCTGGGAATCCGGATGGATCGATCACGCCGCGATATTCTGAAAAATCTGGGGCGGATCACCGTCGGCATTGTCGCTGCGTCGGCCCCTGCCTCGTCGGGAGCGACGGAGCCCCGTCATGGCGGCGTTTCCGGGCGTCGCTGGGGCATGCTTGTCGATCTTGGCAAGTGCATCGGCTGCCAGGCTTGCACCGTCGCTTGCATCATGGAGAATCAGGTTCCGCTCAATTCCTTTCGCACCTTCGTTTCCACCTATGAGGTGACCGACGGCGCGCGAACAGGAACGTCACTGTTGCCCCGATTGTGTAACCACTGTTCAAATCCACCCTGTGTGCCGGTGTGTCCGGTTGGCGCCACCTATCGGCAGTTGGATGGCGCGGTGGTCATCGACAGTGACCGATGTGTCGGTTGCGCCTACTGCGTTCAGGCCTGCCCTTATGACGCGCGATTCATCAACCATCAGACGCGTACCGCCGACAAATGCACTTTCTGTGGCCAACGTTTGGCGGCTGGTCTGTTGCCGGCCTGCGTTGAAACTTGCGTGGGCGGCGCGCGCGTCTTTGGCGATCTGAACGACGAAAGCGGCGAGCTCAGTCGCACTCTTGATACGCGTCGCGCCCAGGGGTGTCATCACCGCCGGCACGCCGGGCAAGGTGGTGAGCAGGCCGACCAGAGTCGACAACCCGCACAGATGGGTAAAGCTGGCCACGGGCCGATCCGGCGCCAGGGCCAGGATGTTTAATACCCACACCGCCAAACGCTGGCCCAACCCGGCATGGGCCACCAGAGCACCCAGGCTGATGATGCCGGCGACATAGAACACCGGCTCCAGGTTGATGCTCTGCAACGCCTTGGGGGGCAACAGGCCGGAGGATGGCAGCAGACAGACCACGGCGGCGGCCATGCCGACCCAGGCCGGGGCTATGTGGTGCCAGCTATCGGTGGCCCAGAAGCCCAGGGCAACGGCCAACAGCAGGGACAGACGCCGCTCGGCCGCCGACAGCGGTTGGGCGGGGGCTGCGGCGGGGCGATCGGATGTCCCGGCCTCGCCTCGGTACAGAATCAACAGTACCCCGATCAGCACCAGGGCCTTTGCCAAGCCGAGCACCGGGAAATGTACCAACAGATAGTCGCCGAAGGCCAGCGGTTGCCCGAGGCTGGTCTCGACAATCCCGGCCAGAACGTTGTTGGGCACATTGGCCGGCAGGATGGCCGAGGACGGCAGATAGGTGCCGAAAATGCCGCCCAGCAGCAGTCCGTTGTAGCCGCGGCTGCCCTTGGCATGGCCCAGATGTTCGGCCAGGGCGGCGAGGATGGGCAACATCAGGGCAATGCGCCCCATGGCGGACGGCATCAGAAAGGCCATGGCCAGCCCAAATAGCACCACGCCGATCATGGCTCCGCCATAAGTGCGCCCCAATGTCCCGGCCAGGCCGGCGGCCATGCGGTCGCCCAGTCCGCTGCGTTTGATGGCGACGCCCAGCACCAGTCCCGAAAAGATCAACCAGAACGCCGAGGACACCAGGCCGGAGAACACCACCTCGGGGGGCGCGATCTTGGCCAACATGGCGATGGTGAAGAAGATCAGTGCGGTCAGCGATTCGGCGACCAATCCGGTGGCCCACAAACCGATGCTACCAATCACCAGGGCGGCGGCGCGGGCATCCGCCGCCGGCAGGCCGGTCGGTGGCGTCATGGCGACCAGCAGGGCTGCGGCGAGGAGGCTAACCGCCAGCATCAGCGGAACGCGGCGTGGCAGGGCAAGGACCTGGGACATGGAAACCTCTATGGAGAACAACGGGGCGACCGAGAAAATCTCCCATGTTTGCACTTGGTCTGAAATTCCCGAAAATTTGGCATCGCATGTGCTAATATGCACAGATGTCACCGACAAGACTTGCCCAGCCTTCGATTGGCGACCCGTTGCCGCTATGGCACAGTGAGCGTGTGTTTGCGCACACCGGGAGGAGAAAATGGACTGGGAGACTCTCAAGTACTTTCTGGCGGTGGCGCGCGAGGGCACGCTGGCCGGTGCCGGCCGCTCGCTCTCAGTCAAGCATTCCACCGTGCTCCGGCGCATCGCCCAATTGGAGGAGGCCCTCGGCCTCAAGTTGTTCGATCGCCATCCCAACGGCTATATGCTCACCGCCATCGGCCGCGAGATGCTGGAGCCGCTGGTCCGCATCGACGAGGACCTGGTGGTGCTGGAGCGCCGCCTGTCCGGCCAAGACTTGCGCCTGACCGGCACCGTCAAAGTCTCGACGGTGGGCGTGCTGGTGCCCTGGATAGCCGATTCGCTGATCGAGTTTCGCGCTCTTTATCCCGGTATCCGGGTCGAAATCGCCATTTCACCCACAGCGGTTAGCCTGGCGCGGCACGAAGCCGATATCTCGATCCGCGTCAGCCGTACTCCGCCCGAAAGCCTGGTGGGACGGCGTATCGCCACCTTGAGGCACGGTATCTATGCCGCGCGGACCCATGCGGCGGCAGAGGAATTGGCTCCCGATCCTGTGCACCACGACTGGATTGGCTACAGCGACGGCCGCGGCGACCTGTCCCAGGCCGAATGGATGGCCGCCCATGTGCCCCACGACCGGGTTGTGCTGCGCACCAACCATACGGGCATGCTGGTCGCAGCGGTCAAGGCCGGGTTGGGGTTGGGGGTGCTGCCCTGCTATCTGGGCGATGTCGAACCCAATCTGCGGCGCCTCCAGACCATCGAGGGGCTGGGCCAGGAAATGTGGATTCTGACCCATGCCGATCTCAAGCGTACTCCCCGCATCCGAGTTTTGATGGACCATCTGGCGAGAGAGCTGTCGCGTCGTCGCGATCTCATCGAGGGGCGGTTAATTGACGAAACCGGCGACTGATCGACGCCTTTCTTCCGACAGTTTATGTGCAAAACTGCACATCACTTCAGTCCTCGTGGTGGCGTATGCCTGAAACAACACCACGATGACAGGAGAGAGTGATGAGCAAGAACGATATGTCGGGGCCAACTTTTGACGCGTGCTGCTCGCGGCGTGGCTTCCTCACCGGGGCTGTCGCTGGAGCTGCAGGGTTGGCGACCTTCAATCCGGCGACTCTGCTGGCCCGTGAGTCCATCATGCGGATGCCGGAACCGACCGTCGTCGCTTCGGGCAAAAAGGTCGACATTGGCGTGTGCCGGTCGATCAAGGTTACCTGCATTTCCGAGGTCGGCTGGCACAACAACGATCGGTTGAACGCGGATGTCAAGTCCGCTGGCGGCTGGGACACCAACCAGTGGGACGTGCCGTGGAGCGCCGAGAACGCCGGCGGCAGTTGCAGTCTGGTCGAGGTCGAAGGGCTTGACGGCAAGCATACAAGGCTGCTGATCGATGTCGGCTGGAACCAGGACTATATGAAGCGCCGCTTCGCCGAGACCGGTGTCGACAAGATGCTCGTCGACGGCACCATCGATGCCCTGTTCCTGACCCATGAGCACGTTGACCACCTGTTCGCGTTGCAGGCCGTGCTGGACATTCGCCGCGACATTCCGATTTACATCCCGGCCACCTTTCGCCCCGAAGCCTACCGCTTCATGGCCGGGACCGATTTCCCTGTCGCCGGTGCCCGCAACGCCGTTACCCATACCGGTGAACTGATCCGGTTGAAGGCCGGAGGCGTCAATCCGATCACCCCCGGTCTTGCCGCCGTGACATTCGACCTGCCGATCATCCTGCAAACCGAGGGCGAGCAGTCGCTCTACGCCAATGTCAAAGACAAAGGGTTGGTGGTCATCACCGGCTGTGGCCACCAGGGCCTGCCCCGGATCATGGAGGTCGCCGCCAGCACGTTGACCGCCGCCGACAAGGTCCACGGTCTCTACGGCGGCCTGCATATGGCGCCCTTCGGCCCCCTCGCTCCCGCCCAGGAGGCCATCATCCGCGATATGCCAAAATTTGGTTTCGAGCGTATCGCCTGTAACCACTGCACCGGCCTGCCCGCCGTGGAACTGATGACGAAATTGGGCTTCCCCATTGTCAGGGGAACCGCCACGCAGGGATCCACCAGCGATCTTTATGTCGGTAACGGGGATTCTGTGACGTTTGGGTGAGGCAGATCGGTCCTCGCGACGGGCGCGCCCCGCGCTGCCAGATCGTGGCGCGGGGCGGGCTTCGGATGCTCGGCGATGCGTGCCGCTTTTGGCGATCAACCAGTCAGCGTCACAACGGCTCGCAATCCGCCACCCGGGCGATTGGACAACAGGATCGTTCCGCCATGGTTGTGCACGACCGATTGGGCGATGGACAACCCCAATCCGCTGCCCCCCGTCTCAGAGCTTCGCGCTTCGTCAAGCCGGAAGAAAGGCTCGAAAACCTGACCCAGAGCCTCCTCCGGAATGCCAGGACCTTCATCGTCAATGGCTATCGCAATACGTCCTTCGACCTTTTCGAT
>DATNIV010000270.1:0-3579 GCA_035604255.1 Telmatospirillum sp.
CCGCCGCAAGTTCAAGATCAAGAATACCGTCGGCTATAGCCTGAACGCCTTGGTCGATTTCGACGATCCGATCGATATTCTGGCCCATCTGATGATCGGTTCGGAAGGAACGCTCGGTTTCATCGCTTCGATCAGTTACCGCACCGTGGCGGATCATCCGCATCGCGCCTCCGGCTTGGTCTTTTTTCCGGATATGGTGTCCGCCTGCCGCGCGGTCATCGCTTTGAAGCCGACACCGGTGTCGGCGGTTGAACTGCTCGATCGTGCCAGTTTGCGCTCCGTCGAGAGCAAATCCGGCATGCCCGCCCACATCCGCACATTACCCGATGCCGCCTGTTCCTTGCTGATCGAGATCCGCGGTGCAAGTGAAGATGCGCGCGATGCGAATCTCGCTCTCATCAGGACGGTGCTGGAGAGCTGCGATCTGTTGATGCCACCCGAGTTCACGGTCGATCGTGCCGAGATCGACCGCCAGTGGGGCGTTCGCAAAGGCATGTTTCCGACGGTCAGCGGAATGCGCCGATCCGGGACGGCGGTCATTACCGAAGACATTGCCGTCCCCATGGCGAATCTGGCCGAGGCGACAAGCGATTTGCGCCAATTGATGGATGCGCACGGTTATATCGACGGGATCATTCTAGGGCACGCCCTCGAAGGCAATCTGCATTTTCTGTTTACCCTGGATTTCAGCATTCCGTCGGAAGTGGAGCGTTACAGCCGGTTCATGGACGATGTCGCTGACGTGGTGGTCGGCCGTTATGACGGTTCGCTCAAAGCGGAACACGGAACGGGACGGGCCATGGCCCCCTTCGTCGAGATCGAATGGGGCGAACAGGCCTTCGCTCTGATGCGCGAGATCAAGCGTTTGTTCGATCCGGCCGGGTTGCTCAATCCCGGGGTCATTTTCACCGACGATCCCAAAGCGCATATCCATCATCTGAAGCCTTTGCCCGTGACCTTCGCGGCGATCGACAAATGCATCGAATGCGGTTTGTGCGAACGGCAATGTCCATCGCGCGGCTTGACGCTGTCTCCCCGCCAACGGATCGCCGGCTGGCGGGACGTGGCGCACCGGCGGGCTATTGGCGAGGAAACGGCGGACATCAGCCGTCTTTACGATTATTTCGGCATCGATACCTGCGCGGCTTGCGGCTTGTGTTCGCTGGTCTGTCCGATCGGCATCAATACCGGCCTGTTGATCAAGGATTTGCGTGGAAAACGGCGTGGCCGGCTGGCCCGCTGGACGGCCGATCAGGCGGCCCACCATTTTGGCGCGCTGGTGCAAGTCCTCAAGGGCGGACTGTCCACCGCTCGCGTTTCCCGCCGTCTGTTGGGAGCGGGGACGGTCGAACGCTTGACGCTCTCCTTGCGTCGCGTGGTGGGCCCCCGCGCTCCGCTGGCTTTAAGTACCATGCCCACGGCCGGGCGTGGGCCGGCGCCGCTGGTGCGTGGTGGCCGAGAGGCGGTGGTCTATGTGGCGGCCTGTCCCAGCCGCGCCATGGGGCCATCGGACCTGGGCGAAGATCGGCGCTTGCTGCCGGAGGTGGTGGTCAGTCTGCTCGACAAGGCCGGATTTGACGTGATCCTTCCCGATGGACTCGACGATCTTTGCTGCGGCCTGACGTTCGACAGCAAAGGACTGTTCGACGTGGCCGAGCGGAAAGGGGAGGAAATGGCGTCGGCCATCTTGGTCGCCAGTCAGGGCGGACGGCTGCCGGTGGTGATGGATGCCAGTCCCTGTAGTCTGCGCATGAAGGAAATCCTGGCCGACCGCGCGTCGCTTTACGATTTGCCGGAATTTCTCCACGATCGGGCTTTGGCGCACCTCCGGGTCGAAAAACAAGGCAGGCCGGTGTTGGTGCATGTGCCGTGCAGTGTCAAACGCATGGGCCAGGAGGCCAAACTGCGCGGTCTGGCCGAAGCCTGCAGTCATCAGGTGATCGTGCCCGAGGACGTGACGTGCTGCGGCTTTGCCGGAGACAAGGGATTCTTCCGGCCGGAGCTCAATGCCTATGCGCTTCGTCATTTGAAAGACGGCGTGCCGGCCGATGCCGTCGGATGTTCTTCCAGCCGTACCTGCGAGATCGGTCTTGAACACAACGCCGGTCAAAGCTTCCAGTCCATCGCCTATCTGCTGGATGCCTGTTCTAAGGTGAAGGAATAAAAATATCCTGTCCGGTGGACGGCTTTGTTTTCCACAGATGAACGCAGATAATCACAGAACCCTGGTTCTCTTGGTGTCCTTAGTGCGCTTCGTGGTGAATTATTAAATTTATGATATACACGGTAAATTCTGAATGCTTGTCGAACAAAACGGTGAAAATCAACATTTTATATTTTAATAGAATCTGTGTTTACCTGTGTTTACCTGTGTTTATCTGTGACTATATTTCCGTGTCCCGTTTAGCTGTTACTCCCGGTCGCTCGCGGTTTTCATCGCGCGTAGCCGTTCGGTTTCCTGTCGTTGCACGATCATGCCGAAAATGACGATGCCAATACTGACGATGGCGACCACGATACTGGCCAAGGCGTTGATTTCCGGACTGACACCCAGGCGTACCTTCGAGAAAATGACGATCGGCAAGGTGGTCGAACCGGGGCCCGTCACGAAGGAGGAAATCACCACATCGTCGATCGAGAGGGTAAAGGACAAGAGCCAGCCGGCCAGCAGAGCGGGGGCGATGATCGGCAAGGTGATGACCAGAAAGACCTTGGCCGGTCGTGCCCCCAAATCCATGGCCGCTTCTTCCAGCGAAATGTCCATCTGAGCCAGGCGTGACTGCACGACGACGGTGACGAATGACAGGCTGAAGGTGACATGAGCGATGACGATGGTGGTCATCGAACGGCCGTCCGGCCAGCCAATGGCTTGTTCCATCGAGACGAACAACAGCAGCATGGCCAGTCCGGTGATGATTTCCGGCATGACCAGGGGCGCGGTAATCATTCCGGTGAACAAGGTGCGGCCGGTAAACCGGCGAAAGCGCACCAGCACGACGGCGGCCAGGGTGCCGAGAACGGTCGAGATGGTGGCGTTCAGCACCGCGACCTTGAGGCTGAGCCAGGCGGCATCCAGGATCTTTTGATCGGTCAGCAACTCCGCGTACCATTTGGTTGAAAAACCGCCCCAAACGGTCACCAGACGCGAGGCGTTGAACGAATAGACCACCAGCAGCACGATCGGCAGATAAAGAAAGGCGTAACCGAGCCCGAGCGCCATGTAGAGAGCGAAGCCGCGGTTCTTCATGACAGGCCACCAATTTTTTCGATTTCGTCGATCCTCAAAGTTGGGGGGATGTCCAACGGCAATTGGAACCGCCAAGACGCCAAGGCGCCAAGATAGATTGTTTGATGCACTTTACGAGTGGCATGGCGCGTCGCCCCGTCCTGGAGGAAAAGGCCGTCATTGCGAGCGAAGCGAAGCAATCCAGAAGGCACCCTTGTCTTCCTGGACTGCTTCGCTTGCGCTCGCAGTGACGGTCTTGTGGTTTTTCTGGTCCTTGGCGTCTTGGCGCCTTGGCGGTTTATGCAAGTCTTTGCGACGTCGGAACGGCAGTAGGGGGCGGCCATCACGATCTC
>DATNIV010000271.1:0-4864 GCA_035604255.1 Telmatospirillum sp.
AAATGGGGCAATACCCCTGATCCCAGGAATGGCCTTCGGCGAGATTTGTTCTCCGTCTGCCAATATTCATCGTTTTCAAAGACTCGAGAAAGCCTTTGAAAATCTTGGCCTGCGGAAAAGCCTCGTTCCTGTGATTCTCAATTTGAGATCACAGATCCCCCGCCAAAAAAACACCCCCCAATGCCCAAAAAAAACTGCAGCTGGTAACCCCGGTTGCGCCTATCGATGCCCTCCGCAAATAAACGTGCACTCTGTGAGTTGCGCAAACGCAAAACATCACCACACTGCATGGATATGCGAATATTTATAATAAAAATATAAATTATATTTATTTAACGGAAGGCATTTATTAAAAATAATCACTAAATTACAACAATATATTATTTATTTAGTTAACAATACATGAAATTTCCGAGTAAACCGCACGACTGCCGAAAGGAACTAAATTATGCGCGTCATGAACCTTGAACAGACTACCGACTTTATGCGGTCCGATTTACAGATGGACGTGTCCCCCGACTGGGTCAGAAAGCAAGCCGAACCTGACGTAAATGGCAAGCGGCGGCTTCCCGTATTTCGCCTCACTGGCGGCGAACGCGCTCCGCTCTATACCACCGATGTCGCCCTCAAGGCTCATTTTCTGGAACTATCGAAAATGGCCCTTTCCGAGCTCCATGGTAAGCAAGGAATTGCTGCAAATTTGCTGCAGGCACAGATTCGCTCACTTTCGGATAGTGAGGAATTACAAGAGGTTCCGGATCGTACGCCTGCGGCAAAATCACCCCGCTGGCGGCGCTAAAATGACCACTAACCCCTTGAAAAGATTGGCGACCCCGGCTGGATTCGAACCAGCGACAACTCGCTTAGAAGGCGAGTGCTCTATCCAACTGAGCTACGGGGCCGTCAGCCTCCGGCGCGGAAAGGCGCGACGGAGGAAGGATCGGGTCAGCCGACCCGATCGAACCGAAAATTGTCGGCGTAGCTTTTCGGCTTCACCGCTTTGGCCGGTCGTTCGTCGATCAGGGTGAAGGCCATTCCCTCGCGCTTGGCGAAGGCGACAGCCTCGGCCTTGCTCTCGAAGCGCAGCTTCACCTGCGCCAAGGTATCCCGCGACCCGTTCCACCCCATCAATGGATCGGGGAGCTTGCGGTCGGTCGGCTCGAACTCGACGACCCACCGCCGGGCATTGGCACGACCCGATTGCATGGCGTTTTTCGCCGGACGATAGATACGCACCGCTGGCATGCCCGATCTCCCTCACCCGTTGGCACAAGGCCGCGAGAATAATGCATTTCCGACAGAAAGGGGTAAGGATGCTCGTCCCTACCGAACCGCTCCTCTCAAAACGGGTCAATGGGTTATCACACCCATGCCGATCCTTCAATGCGTCTCCGACGATTTTTCCGACGTCATGGACTTGAAATGATCGAGCAGGCTCGGCTCTTTCGACGCGGGAGCGGACTGCGATTCACTTCGAGCGACAGGTGGCGGCACCGGCGCGACAAGCACGGGCTCAACCACAACGTCCGGCTTGGATGGCGGCGGTTTGCTCGGCCCATGGGCGGCGTGATCGAGAGGCACGGCGGCATTCGGCGGCGGCACATCCATCATCCGAGCATTGGCCGGCGCCGGCGCATTCGACACCGCTTCGGCATGATTGGCCTTGCTCGCTTTCGTTTCCGAATTCCCCGCGCCGGAAAGCGACGCATCGTCACCGGTATTGAGAATGAGCGGCAGACCATCCTTGCCGCCGATGACGACAAGCTTGCTGTTGGGCGATGTGGCCAAGGTCATCGTCGCTTCGATACCGCGCAGGCGCAGATATTCGGGCGTGATCGTCCGGGCGACGGTATCTTGGAAATCGCGCACACCTTCCGCCTCGATCTTCTTGCGGTCCCGCTCCTTTTTTTCGCGCTCGATGCGGAAGTCATATTCCAGCATGGCTTGATATTGCTCGGCCTTACGCTCGATCGCCTCCTGGACGCGCGGGGGCAGATTGACGCTGCGGATGAGAACATCCTCGATATCGACCAGCTTGCCGCGCACGCTCTGGTTGCTCATCGAGCCCCCCAATTGCGTCACCATGCGTTCGAGAATCTGAGCCTGGATGAAGGCTCGGGTCTCGGAGTAAAGCTGTTCCGGCGTATAGCGGGAAATCAGTTCGCGGGCCTCCGAGCCGATTTCCGGGAAAACCAGAACCTCGTCATAATGAGGGCCGATAAGCTGGTGCAGCAATCCCACGGTATCGCGATTGATGCGATAGCGGATCGCGATCTCGACCTGCATGCTGAGACCGTTGGAGGAAATCGTATCGTAAATACGGGCCTGGTTCTGCAAGCGGGCGTCGTAGATATAGACTTCGTCCCACGGGAAAATGACATGCACACCTTCGCCAAAGTACTGGTCGGTCACCGTGCCGTCGAAAAAGCGGAGCCAGAGGACACCAACGTGGCCGGCCGGAACGTTGATGAAGATTCTCGGCGCCAGCACCATCACCAACAGCATGAAGCCCAGAACGAAGGCGTAAACACTGACCGAGTTCCGGTTCACCGCTTGAACCATTCGGGACAGCAGGCGGCCTAAGCGCGACGATCCGCGCGGCGACGGGTCGATTTCAGATGCGGACGACTTCAAAATCGATTCAACCATTGGGTCCCTGGTATGTGCAGGCGGACAAACCGATCACTCCCCGATTTTTTCCAACTGACGGCGAATGCCTCGTCTTGGACGACAGATGACTTGAACAAGAAAGTCGATCAACGGCGTAATCAGGATCGATATGAAAAAATGACCGACGAACCCAAAGACGGTATGACGCCCCATGAATCCGGTGACGGCGCAAGCCGCCAAATAAAGAAGGACAATAATGACGATCATGGACACATCCTCTTCGGACGACCGCCAAAATAGCGTTAAGGCTTGCCCCGACATACCGCTTCCGCACGATACGGACCCAACTATTCCCCGTCAATTCGTTTTCCATTGACGGACCCCGGCGTTCTGGGAGACGGTGACATCGCTCAAAGAGACCTGTCATCCACCATGAGTAGCGGAAAACATTATAGTCTGATCGCCAAAATCGGCGGCGCGATGGTGGCTGTCTCGGTCCTCGCGTTGGCGCTGGCCAGCGTGCTGAATCTCCTTCGTTTCGAGGAGGCTTACCAGAGCCTGGTCGCCCAGCGTTTGCAAGTGACGGCCCAAGAAATCGCCCGCGTGCTGGAAGTCGGTCTCGACCTTGGCCTACCGGTCGACTCTCAAGACAATCTTTCCGGAACGGTGCGCCATTACCTTATCACCCATCCCGATATCCGGATGATCGCGATCCATGCCTGCGACGGGCGTCCGGTGATAAGGGAGGATCGGAGTGACGACACCGACGAACCATGGCGCGATCATCTTGGCAAGGCCTCTTGGTTTTCGGTCGACCCCGATGGCTTGAGCGTTGGCCTCGGCATTTCCGATCCCCTTGGGTCTTGCGCCGCGGGCATCGCCATTACTCAATCGGCGGACGCCTATCATGCCGCCGTGGCCACCATCACCAACCGCTTTCTGACGGCTGGTCTGGCGGCGGCCCTGGCGACAGCGACGGCGACGGTGGCCGCTGCCTTTCTGTTTGGCCGGCGCCGTCCGACACTTCAGAAGGCCGATGAGGATTTCACCGAGATCCTGGCGGGAACCATCCCTGTGGCGCACTTTCAGGCCGAAGACGCCAGTGAACGGTGGGAACAAGAGGTCGTCGCCGCCTATCTCGCCGCGCGCCCGGCAATCATCGACCTGACCGCCGGTCGACACCACGATCCGGAACCGCACTGATGGGCAGCCCTCGCCTCAACCCGGCGGCAAGCGGTCTCGCGATCGCCGCGATCGCCTTGCTCTTGGCGCTTAGCGGACTCTCCTGGCTGGCCACGACGACCGGCACGCAGCTTCTGTTTCCGGAACTGGCGCACAAGGCGTTGGCCGAAACGGAACAGGTGCAGCGGAAGATCGATACCGCGCTGACGCTGGGAATTCCGATCGAACAACTGATCGGAATCGACGCCGTCTATGCGGGGCTCAAGAAAGGGGACACCGATATCGCCTTTCTCGCCGTAACCGATTCCGCCGATCACATCATTTCCCTGCAGGGCCTCTCGGCAACCGCCTTTCACCATATGTTGGCCGCCGCCGAGAAGACACCCGCGCCCGAGGGTCTCTCCGACGGACAAAGTCTCAAGGCCGGCTATCTCGTCACCGCCTTGCCGCTCGAAGCCGGCAGTTTATTTCTCGGGCATGACGAGCAAGCGCTGATCCGGCCGCTGGTCAATAATTTTTTTGACATCGCCGTGGTGGTCCTCGTCGTCATGTTGCTGGCGGCCGAAGTCATGCTTCCGGTGATCTCCGCCAACATCACCAGCCCGGCCAACGCGGCGATCCGCGTGCTCAAATTGCTGGCCACGGGACGGCTCGGCGCGGTGACCGGCCAAAACACCGGGGGAACGCTGGGAACCTTCATCGTCCATTTGGACGCCTTCGCCGGGCGGATCGCGGGGTCCCGCAGCATGTCACTACGATCGACCGATACGGTCCTGGTCGTGAGTGTCCGGCTGTTGGCGTTCCTGTTCGTCTTCGCCGAGGAACTGGGACGATCCTTCCTGCCGATCTACATCGCCCAACACGCCGCGCAGACGCCCGGTCTCAATATCAATCTGGCGACCGGCGTTCTGACCGGTCTTCACATGAGCTGCGTCGCCGTGGCGATGCCGTTCGCCACCATCCTTTATGCGCGGCTCGGACGGGTTCGTCTTTACGGCGCGGGCGCGCTTTTGGCGACGGCGGGCCTGGTCGGCACCGCATTGGCGGCCGGGTACTGGGACCTCGTGGTCTG
>DATNIV010000272.1:0-3385 GCA_035604255.1 Telmatospirillum sp.
CGGCGGCTGCATGTGCCGACCCCCATCGATGGCCAGAAGATTGGTGACTACCCGCTGCTCACGCAAGAATTGCGTCGGTCCCTACGGACCGAAAGCCGGACGGAGACGCCAAAGCGCATCTACATATCGCGGAACCGCGGCAACCAGGTTCGGCGCATCGTCAACGAAGCGGACTTTAATCGCCTCATCGAGCGTTATTCCTTTGAAACGTGGTTTCTCGAAGATCTGACGTTTCGCCAGCAATTGGCTCTGTTTTCAGGGGCGGAAGCGGTCATCGGTCCGCATGGGGCGGGATTTGCCAACACGTTCTTTCTGCCGGAAGGCGCCCTGGTGATCGAGCTGTTCTCTCCGGTCTATGTGCAACCGGTCATGCTCTCGGCGATGGAGTTATTGAAGCACCGCTATTATTCCATCGTGTCTTATCATAACGACGCGCGTCGTCTCTATCGGCATGGCGAAAACATCGAGGCCTTCTGCCGGTTGATCGACATGACCTTGGCGCGGGAATTGAACGAAGCCTGAGCGCATCTCATGCACTGACACATTCAGATGTGTCAGTGCACTCGGTTTTTGTCCCTCGCCGGGCGGGCTCTCCGCGCCCTCAATGGGCGCTGGTTTTCAGTTCCAGCCGCCATTGAGGCGGCGGCCAAGGGGCCGGATGGCCCCGCTAAGGCAGAGGGGCCCTATATGAGGCTAGTGGTCTGTCGCAAACAGAAACGTCTGTTTGCGTCAGACCACTAGCGCGTATCTCCGGCGAAAACATAGCCGCGTCCGTGCACCGTCACGATCAGTTTGGGATTTTTCGGGTCGTCTTCGATCACGCGGCGCAGGCGTCCGATCAAAGTGTCGATGGTCCTGTCCAAAGAATCGCTTTTGCGGCGCGTGGTCACCTCAAGGATGTAATCGCGGGTCATCACGCGGCCGGGATTGCTGACCAGGGTGGCCAGCACCTCGAATTCCGCGGTCGTCAGGCGAACGTCGGCCTGATCGCGGCCCACCAGGCGCCGGCGGTCGAGATAGAGCGTCCAGGAACCGAACTCTTTCTTCCGGTCATTGATATCGGGGCGAATGGACTGGATGCGCCGGATGAGATTGCGCGTCCGGGCCAGGACCTCGCGCGGTTCAAGCGGCTTGTTGATATGATCGTCGGCGCCGAGCTCCAGGCCGATGATGCGGTCGAGGCGGTCGGTTCGGCTGGTGATCAGAATGATGCCGACGTCCGAGATGGCCCGCAATTCACGGGTGATCGTCAGGCCGTCCTTGCCGGGAAGGCGGATGTCGAGCAGCACGACATCGATTTTGTGGTCCGCCATCAGGCTGGTCAAATCGTCGCCGTTGCGGGCCAGCAGAACGGTAAAGCCCTCGTCGTCGAAATAGGCTTTCAATGTTTCCCGCGTAACGGGGTCGTCATCGACGACCACTATGGTGTCAGCCATCATTTGCTCGGAAAACGGAGGGCGGATTGTCCTGCAGTCATCGCACTCACCCCGTCTTCTGTCAATGCCGCTTCTGCCGTCGTTGGACAAGCGATGCGTTCGTTGGAGAACGCGAGGTACTTGTCCGGTGGGGTTGTTATGTAGAGAACTGTTGTCATAAGTGATGATGTGGCCTTGTTGCATTGATATGCAGTTTCTTAAATTGAAGTAAATATCATTTTTGCTTGATGATATTGTGCTATCTGTATTATAGGCAGTCGTCTTTTTGGATTTAATTTTACTTTCATATAAAAATTATATTGTTGTTCGTATTTTGGTTTGCAATGATGTTGGTGAGCCCATTGTGATGATATCCGCTCTCGGTGAATGACGTTGGGTGCAATTTGAATGCGGGGCCGTTGCCTATGACAGATTGTGTCTGACATCTTCGCGGCCAGGGCTGTGGAATGGGGCGGTTTCCGCCGGATCCCCTGGCGATGGGAGTATCGTCTTGTCCACGACGCCGGTGGATTCGATCACAAATTTGTACACTGTGTTGACAGGGTGGATATGGTGCGATCGGGAATGGGAGCGTGAGTGAAATGGCGGGCAGGTTGGCCATGGGGGTGGGCGGCAAGCTTTTTGTCGTCCTCGTGATCAACGCGTTGGTCGCTTTCGCCATTGGTCTCGGGGCGTTCAATGCCTTTGGCATCCTGCACACCGGTATCACGGAAGTCACGTCACGGCTTTTCCCCAGCGTCGTGGTGTCGGCCAAACTGGAGCGACAGCACCAATGCATCATGCGGACCATCGAGAGCCTCGCGTTGGTGTCCAACAACCTCGAGCATGAGACCATTGACCAGGGATTGTCGGACCAGCTGGAGGGCTACGACCTGCTTTTGCAGGAATTGGAACGCAATGGCGGCAGGGCCGTGACTCAGGTTCGCTTGCTCAAAGATCAGCGCGACGAAATTCTTCGCGTTCGGGTCAAGATCGATCAATTGGTCGCCGTCCGCATCGACGCCGGCCAGGCGCTTCTCGAGCGGGACCGCGACCTCCGTCGACTTTCCGATTCGTTGCAAGAGGCGCAGTGGCACCACGTCCATCCGGATGCCCACGCCTGGCTCGACAAGATCGCGCGTCTCTTGTTCTTAAGCGCTTCCGTCCAGGGCATCGAAAACACCCATGCCTTGGCCGTGGCGCAAGACCTGGCGGCCAAGGAAAGCGCCGAGGCGGCAGTCTTGTTTCGCGCGTTGCCAGGATCGGTGAAGGGGGCCGCGCGAGACTATCAACTGGCGATCGAAGGCGTGGTGACCGGTCGTCAATCCGTCTTTCGCGACCGTCAGGCGCAACTGGAGGCGACGCAAAATATCACTGGCCTGTTGAATCATGCCAACGAGATATCGCTGTTGAATACCGGTCTCAATACGGGAGCCTTCACCGAACAAACGTCATTGGCCGAAGAGCGTCGCCAGCAAATTATCCGATCGACGGAAATCTATTCGCGGCTCTTTTTTGTTTCGATCGGCATCGTCATCATCGGGTTGGCGCTGACCTTATTTTACGTGCAACGTCGTGTGGTTGCTCGTTTGTGGGGCGTTTGTCAGGCGATTCGCGACAAGATCGAGGGTATCGACGGAGAGATCCCCGTCGAGGGCCATGATGAAATTTCCGAACTCGCCAGCGCCTTGCGATTTTTCATTCATGAAACGGAGATCAAAAGCGAAAAGCTTCGCGAAAACGAGCATTGGCTGCGGGCCGTCCTCGATGGGTCGCCCTCGCCGCTGATGATCTCGGGATGCACCGACGGCAATATCCGTTTCATCAATGAGCGTGCCGCCGCCATGTTCGGCGTGGTTGACCGGGACCAGGTGATCGGGCGCCCCGCCGGCGATTTCTGGGTGCAGCCGGAGGCTCGCTTGCGATTCGCCGATGCCGTGATGGCGAACGGTGGCATGTTGGATTTCGAG
>DATNIV010000273.1:0-2835 GCA_035604255.1 Telmatospirillum sp.
CGCGCCAACGCCGAGCGCACGATCATCTTCGCCACCTCGGCGATGTTGCGCAGCTCGAGCAGATCCTTGGTGACGCGGAAGCTGCCGTAATAGTCGCGGATTTCGCCGAGCAGCAGATCCACCCGGTGCAGCGCCCGCTCGAGGCGCTTGGTGGTGCGCACGATGCCGACATAGTCCCACATGAACCGGCGCAATTCGTCCCAGTTGTGGGCGACCACCACCTCATCGTCGGAATCGGTCACCCAGCTTTCATCCCAAACGGGCAGCGCAGGCAGCGCGGCGAGAGTGGGGAGACGAGCCGTGATATCCTTCGCCGCCGCGGCGCCGTAAACCAGGCACTCCAGCAAGGAATTGCTGGCCATGCGGTTGGCGCCATGCAATCCGGTGAAGGACACTTCGCCGACGGCATAAAGCCCCTCCACATCGGTGCGCCCCTGCGCGTTGATCATCACGCCGCCACAGGTGTAATGGGCGGCGGGCACCACCGGCATCGGCTGGCGGGTGATATCGATGCCCAATTCCAGGCATTTCGCGTGGATGGTGGGAAAATGACCGGTGATGAAATCCGCCGGTTGGTGGCTGATATCCAAATGCACGCATTCAATGCCGAGACGCTTGATCTCGTGATCGATGGCCCGCGCCACCACATCGCGCGGCGCCAGTTCGCCACGGGAATCGAAGCGAGGCATGAAGCGCTCGCCGTTGGGCAGCAACAGGCGCCCGCCCTCGCCGCGCACCGCTTCGGAAATCAGAAACGACTTGGCCTGCGGATGGTAAAGGCAGGTCGGATGGAATTGCATGAACTCCATATTGGCCACCCGGCAACCGGCGCGCCAGGCCATGGCGATGCCATCTCCGGTACAGGCATCGGGATTGGAGGAATAGAGATAAACCTTGCTGGCCCCTCCGGTGGCAAGAACCACGATACGAGCGCGGAACAAGGTGACGGCGCCGCTCTGGCGATCCAGCGCATAGGCGCCGACGCAACGGCCCAAACGACCATCAGCCTGCCTTTCCCGCAACAGATCGATCGCCAGATGATTTTCGTAAATGGCGACGTTGCCCGCCTCGCGAATCCGCTCCTCAAGCGTCGTCTCGACCGCGCGGCCGGTGGCATCGGCGGCATGGATGATGCGGCGACGCGAATGCCCCCCTTCCCGTGTCAGATGATAGGCCTGATTGGCATCAGGATCGTCGGCGCGGGTGAATTCCACGCCGTAACCGATGAGCCTGCCGATCGCGTCCTTGGCGTTTTCCACCACGAAGCGCACCGCCTTCGGATCGCAGAGACCGTCACCGGCGATCAAGGTATCGGCGATATGAAATTCCGTGGAATCAGCCGCATCGAGCACGGCGGCGATGCCGCCCTGCGCGTAGAAGGTGCTCCCCTCGGCCAGATCGCCTTTGGACAACAGAGCGACGCGGACCTCCGGCGCCAGTTGCAGGGCCGTGGTCAGGCCACCGGCACCGCTGCCGATGACCAGGACGTCGCATTCGACGATCGGCTCGCTCATCGGCTGGCCGACCAGTCGAGTCCGATATCGACGGCCGCCGACGACTGGGTCAATCGGCCGACCGAGATGAAATCGACACCGCTTTCGGCGATCGCGCGAATGGTTTCCAAAGTGACGCCTCCCGAGGCTTCGGTCTTGGCTTTGCCGCCGATCAACGCCACCGCGCGACGCAGCAGATCGGGCGGCATATTGTCGAGCAAAATGATATCGGCGCCGGCACTGATCGAGTCACCCACCTGCTCCAAGGTGTCACATTCGACCTCGACGGCGCGCGTGGTGGCGGCCTTGGCGCGGCGAACCGCCTCCGTCAATGACCCGCAAACGGCGATATGGTTGTCCTTGATCAGGACACTGTCGTAGAGCCCCATGCGATGATTTCTGGCCCCGCCGAGCCTTGTCGCATATTTGGCGGCCAGCCGCAAACCGGGGATCGTCTTGCGGGTGTCGAGCAGCACCGCCCCCGTTCCGGCGATGGCATCGACATAACGCCGGGTCTGGGTGGCAATGCCGGAGAGATGCTGGAGAATATTGAGCGCCGTCCGCTCAGCCGTCAGTAACCCACGGGCCGGGCCGGTCAGTTCGGCCAGAACGGCCCCTGTCGTCAGCGTTTCGCCATCCGCCGCACAGGCGGTGAAGGTCGCCTCCGGCACCACCCGACGAAAGACCTCGGCGGCAAACGGCAATCCGACCACGACGATCGGTTCCCGCGCCGCCATCACGCCGGAGAAACGCACATCGGGGGGAATCACCGATAAGCTGGTGATGTCGCCGGAGCCGATATCCTCGGCCAAGGCGATGTCGATCAGTTGAGAAACAGCGGCTTCGAGATCTGGATCAGGATGCATTGGAGCGGACATTCACACTCACCGACATGTCGAGCATGCGTTGCAGGGGTTTCAGTGCGGCCAAACGGAGCTCTTCGGGAAGTTCGATGCGGGGCGCATTGTTGAGGAGGCAGAGATAGATTTTTTCCAGCGTATTTTTGGCCATGAACGGACAACGGGCACAATCGCAACTACCATCCATGCCGACAGCGGCAATGAAGGTCTTCTCAGGCGCCGCCTTTTGCATTTGATGAATGATGTGCGGTTCGGTGGCGATAATGAACTCGGCCGCCTCGCTCGTCAGCACATAATCGAGAATCGCGCGGGTCGAGCCGACATGATCGGCATGCCGCAAGATGCCTTCCGGACATTCCGGATGGGCGGCGACCAGGGCTTTGGGGTGACGGGCCTTCAATTTGACCAGTTCGCGTTCCGAAAATTGCTCATGGATGATGCAACTGCCCGGCCATAAGGTCATCTCACGACCGGTCTTTTTG
>DATNIV010000274.1:0-4020 GCA_035604255.1 Telmatospirillum sp.
GTGATTGGATCGTTGCCGGTTGGCGAGGCAATCCAGAAAAAGGCATTGACGCAGGATTGCTTCGCCTCCGGCAGTGACGCGGTGCTCTCGATCACGCCTTGCGTTGGACTCCCACCGGCAGAGCGCTGATGCGGGCCCATTCGCCTTTGGTGAACAGGGTTGGGTCGGCGAGATAGGAGAGGAATAGTCCGGTCGCGTCCTCACCCCAGAACAATTCGCCATTGGCATGGAAGGTGGGGACCCCGAAGACCCCCAGTTCGATCGCCCGATCGGTGTTGACGCGCAAGTCCGCCTTCACCGCGTCGGCGCTCAGCATGGCCTCGTCGCCGGGCGTTTCCAGCCGCTCGCAAAGATCCTTCCAGCCGGCTTCGCTCGCCACGTCGCCGCCGTCTCGCCAGATGAAGCGCATGATGGTGCGGGTGACCTCCAGGCTTTGGCCGAGGGCCACCGCCAGGCGCAAGGTGCGAATCGGGTTGAAGGGGTGGGCAGGCGGCGCTTTCAGCGTCAGCCCGCGTTCCAGCGCCCGCTGTTGCGCGATGCGATAGATGAAGGTGCGTTTGGCGGGAATTTCAGCCGGCCCCTTGGTCTGCCAATGGCTGAGGATGGCGCCGAGCACGATGGGGCGTAAGGAAACCTCGACATCCTTGGGCAATCGGTCGAACTGTTCGAGTTGCAAATAGGCGAACGGAGAGATGACGTCGTAGAACCAATCGACATGCATAACGAACCTCGTTCTAAAATCAGGCCAGATCGAAATTCATCGGGCGGAAATCATCCGCCACGGTGAAATCGGCCTCGGTGATGGCGCGAATATCATCCGCCGAAAGGCCGGGCAGGGCTTCGCGCAGCAAAAGCCCGCCTTCCGGCAGGACGTCGAACACCGCCTTGTCGGTGACGATGACCTTGGTGCAGCGCCGCCCGGTCAGGGGCAGATTGGTCCGGCGCTTGACCTTGCTGTCGCCGCTTTTGTCGGTGTGTTGCAGGGCGGCGATCACCTTTTTGGTGCCATAACACAGATCCATGGCGCCGCCCGGACCCGGCCACCATTTGCCATTGCGCTTGGTGGCCCAATTGGCGAGATTTCCCTCCTGATCGACTTCCAGGGCGCCCAACACGGTGATGTCGATGAAGCCGTTGCGCATGGCGCCGAAGGACGTGATCATGTCCATGATGGCGGCGCCGGGAAGCAAGGTGATCGGCTCGGTACCGGCGTTGGTGATGTCGCTGTCGGCCTCCAGCGTGCCGGGTTTGGCGCCGAAACCGAAACAGCCGTTCTCGGCATGGAAAATGACACTCATGCCTTTGGGCAGGTAATTGGACGTCAGCGTCGGGATGCCGAAGCCGAGATTGACGACTTCGCCATCCTTGACCTCTTGGGCGCAACGCCGCGCGATGATCTCGCGCGGGCTCATGGCGGCGATGGACGGGCTGGTCATGGCGTTGCTCCTTCGGCGATTGGTTGCAGGCGGCCGAGTTTGATCCAGTGGTCGCGATACCGCCGATGCTGGTCTTCCAGGCTGTAGCCCTGGACCACGGCATCGATGAAGACGCCCGGGCATCCCACGCGGTCGGGCGGGATGGTGCCCACCGGGACGATTTCGTTGACTTCGACGATGGCGTAGTCGCCCGCCATGGCGATGTCCCGCTGGTTCTGGCCGCTGGTGTAGCGAAACTCCACATTGCCGAGAGGATCGGCCCGCCAGCCTTTGATGATCGAGACCTCGGCCCGCAAGGCCTCTTCGACGAAATACTCCTTGCCGCCCACAGTCACTTTTTGCTTCGGTTCCTCGAGATCGGGAAACAGCCCCGGCTGGTCGAGAATGCCGACGCCGACCGGAATCAACACGCCGCCGATGCCGACGGCGCCGGCCCGGACCTTCTCCGCCCAGGTGCCCATGGGATAAAGCTGCCGGACCATCAAGGCCCCGGAGAGATAGGCCTCGGACGATTCATTGGTGGTGGCGACATGGCTTGAAATCAGTTCGCTCACCAGGCCATTGGCATAGAGATGGCCCTTGCCGAAGCCGCCGGTCATGCCCGGTGTGCAGGTGATCAGGGTTAAATTGCCGATTTTGTTGTCGACCAGCCACTCAAGACATTTGGCGGGTTCGGCCGCTCCGACGAAATCGCCGGTCATCAGGCGCGTTCCCGATTTCACTCGGACCATCGCCTCGGAAAGAGAAAGCACTTTACTCCTGGACATTATTGAATACTCCCCTTGTGTGGTTCCGCATTCAAAGGCTCCGGCGATCCGCCTCCAGCCGTTGTCGTTGCACGCCGAAGGCGCGACAACCCCACAGTCGACCCGTTCGACTGGATTGCCGCGCCTTCGCATGCAACGTTTAGTTTAAATTGAAGCGTTGTGGTTTTCCCAGCCCCTATTTTCCCTGAGGGCTTGTCGCCAGTTACGGTTTTTTCGCTACTTTTTCGTCATCCCCGCCTGCGCGGGGATGACGCCAATATGAGCCGGTACTCCACAGACAACTGACGACAGGCCCTTATCGGAACAGCACCAACGCCTTTTGCAGCGTGATCCAGATGCCCCACCCGAGCGGCAGCCAGATGGCCAGCCACGCCAGCGTGACCCGGGTGGAGGTGCGGAATTCATGGGCGACGGCAATGTGGTCGTTGATGAAATGGGGATGCGTGTCGTCGGCCATTTGCTTCTCGGCGGTCAATTGCGCCGGCGTCATATGGTGCTGCTTGGCCACCGGCGTGACCAGGAAATTGCACAAGGCGCCGACCAGCAGCAGACCGGCCAGGATATACATGGTGATGTTGTAGGCCTCGGCGCGCGGCACGCCATGGTCGAGCTGATATTCGCGGATATAGTTGACCAGCACCGGGCCCAGGATGCCGGCAGTCGACCAGGCCGTCAGCAGGCGGCCGTGAATGGCGCCGACCATACGGGTGCCGAACATGTCGGCCAGATAGGCCGGCACCGTGGCGAAGCCGCCGCCATACATCGACAGGATGACGCTGAAAAAGGCGACGAACAGCGCCAGCCCACCCGTTTGCGAGGCCCAGGGAATCGCGGCGTAGAGAAGGAATCCCAACAGGAAGAAGGTGTAATAGGTCGCTTTGCGGCCGATATGGTCGGACAGCGACGCCCAGAAAAAACGCCCACCGATATTGAACAGCGACAACAGACCGGTGAATCCGGCGGCGATGGCCGCAATCTGGCCTTTCTGGGCAGCGCTGAGTTCGTTGAAGGTGGCGTCGATGCCGATCAATTTGCCGCCGAACACTTCCTGAAGCAGGGGGGAGGCCATGCCGATGATGCCGATGCCGGCCGTGACATTGAGGCACAAGACCCCCCACACCAGCCAGAACTGCCTCGTCTTCCAGGCGACATCGAGATGGACATGGTTGTCGGTGATCATCGATTTGCGGCCGTTGTTGGCCGCCGGAGTCCAGCCGGCCGGTTTCCAATCGGCTGCGGGGATGCGATAGCCCATGGCGCCGGCCATCATGAAGACGAAATAGATCCCGGCCATGGTGAGGAAGGTCTGCCACACGCCGACCGAGGTCGGCGTGGCGAAATGCCGCATCAGAATGTCGGCCAACGGCGCGCCGATCATGGCGCCGCCGCCGAATCCCATGATGGCCATGCCGGTGGCCATGCCGCGACGGTCGGGAAACCATTTGATCAAGGTCGAGACCGGCGAGATATAGCCGAGGCCGAGACCGACGCCGCCGATGATGCCGGAGCCCAGCCACAACAGCCAAATCTGGTGGACCATCACGCCGATGGCCGAGATGACCAGCCCGCCGCTCCAGCACAGCGCCGAGACCACGCCGGCCTTGCGGGGGCCGACGCGCTCCAACCACCCGCCCCACAGGGCCGCGGACGATCCGAGAACCACGAAAAACAGGGTGAACATCCAGCCCAGCATGGAGATTTTCCAGTCGCAGCCGGTGGCGACGATCTCTTCGAAGACGCTCATATCCTTGGGGCAGGCCAAGGGTCCGGTGATGCCCACCGCGCGCGACAGCGGCAACCAGAAGACGGAAAATCCA
>DATNIV010000275.1:0-6251 GCA_035604255.1 Telmatospirillum sp.
ATCTTCCCGCAACGTTTGGCCCGGACGTCCAGGCGGACGATGGCGCGTTGCGCAACGGGGACATCGTCATCGCCGCGATCACCAGCTGCACCAACACGTCAAACGCGCGCAACATGGTCACCGCCGGGTTGCTCGCCCGTAACGCCGTCGCCCGGGGCTTAAGCGTCGGCGCCCCTATCAAGACCTCGCTGGCTCCGGGATCGCGCGCCGTTACCCGTTATTTGGACGATGCCGGCTTGCTTGCTCCCCTGGCGGATCTCGGTTTCTCGTTGGTGGGCTTCGGCTGCGCCACCTGCGTCGGTAATGCGGGACCATTGGTGCCGGAGGCCGAGAAGGCGATTCGCGAACGAAATCTGGATGTCGCCGCCATTCTCTCCGGTAACCGCAATTTCGAGGGGCGCATTCATGCCCTGGTCCGTTCGAACTATCTCGCGTCGCCGCCGTTGGTCGTGGCCTACGCGATTGCCGGCAACATGCGTGTCGATATCGAGAAAGAGCCCCTGGGGGCGGATGCGACGGGCAAACCCGTCTATCTGAAAGACATCTGGCCGGACGACCAGACCATCGATCAGATCGTTGAGCGCCATGTCGGGCGGGATGCTTTCGCTCAAACGGGTGCCGAGATATTCAAGGGAGGCGCGCTCTGGGACGCTTTGCCGACGCAGATCGGAGCGACCTTCGCCTGGGACGATGCGAGCACCTATATCGGACCTTCGCCTTTCGTCCGTCGGGTGGATGGACAGGGCGCGGCGATCCGCGATGCGGTTCCCCTGCTTGTGCTGGGCGATAACGTGACCACCGATCACATCTCGCCTGTCGGCGCCATCGAGCCTGGCGGGCCGGCGGCCGATCTGCTGACCAAACGAGGGGTGTCACCGGCGGATTTCAACGCCTACGGAGCGCGGCGCGGCAACGCCGAGGTGATGGCGCGCGGTACCTTCGCCAACGTTCGCCTGCAGAACAAACTGGCTGCGCCGAAAGAGGGAGGTTTCACCGTTCACGTGCCGACCGGCGACGTCGTCTCCGTCCATCAGGCCGCGACGCGTTATGCCCAGGCGGGAACGCCGGTCGTCATTGTGGCGGGCAACAACTATGGCGCGGGCTCCGCGCGCGACTGGGCGGCGAAAGGCACGCTGATGCTTGGCGTCCGTGCTGTTATCGCTCAGAGCTTCGAGCGTATCCATCGCGCTAATCTCGCTCTGATGGGCGTTCTCCCGATCGAACTTGTCTCGACACCGGCCACGCTCGCCGTCGACATCGAATCGCGAATCACCATCGAAATAGACGGCGCGCGCATCGAGCCGCGGGCTTTGGTGGACGTCGTGATCGAACATCCTCGCCATGGCCGGACGGTCGTCCAGGGGCGGGTCCGTATCGATACCGAACAGGAAGCGGCCTATTTCGCCCAAGGCGGCGTGCTGCCCTTCGTGCTTGGCAAGGCGACCGATGCCACACAGCGGCAAGGAGAGCGTTTGTGACACAGGCTCGTAACGCTCTCAGTGGGCCGTCAGCTTCGGCTGGTGGCCCGCTCGGAAACAACGAAAATCAATCTACGGAGAACACCAAGATGACCAATCCGCTTCCGCTCGCCGGTATCCGCGTCATCGAATTTTCGCATATGGTCATGGGTCCGACCTGTGGCGTCGTCCTGGCCGACCTCGGCGCGGATGTGATCAAGGTCGAGCCGATCGGCGAAGGCGACAACACCCGCCGCCTATTGGGATCGGGCGCCGGATATTTCCCGACCTACAACCGCAACAAGCGCAGTATCACGCTCGATCTGAAATCCGCCGAAGGGATCGCCTTCGCCCGCCGGCTCATCGCCAGCGCGGACGTGGTCACCGAAAACTTCCGGCCTGGGGCGCTGGAAAAGCAGGGGCTTGGCCCGGATGCTCTTTGTGCTGCGAACCCGCGACTCATTTATTGTTCGCTCAAAGGTTTTCTGAAAGGTCCCTATGAGACGCGCGCCGCGCTCGACGAGGTGGTGCAGATGATGGGGGGCTTGGCCTACATGACCGGCCCGCCCGGCCGGCCTCTGCGGGCGGGCGCATCGGTCAACGACGTCATGGGCGGCATGTTCGCGGCGATCGGCATTCTCGCCGCTTTGCAGGAGCGTCACAGGACGGGACGCGGACAGATCATCCGCAGCGGCCTGTTCGAGAGCAACATGTTCCTCGTTGCGCAACATATGGCGCAATTCGCCGTTACCGGCACTCCTGCCGCGCCGATGCCGGCCCGCGTTTCCGCCTGGGCGGTCTATGACGTGTTCAATACGAAAGATGAGAGCCAGATCTTCGTTGGCGTCGTCAGCGATACCCAGTGGCGGCAGTTCTGTGAGGCGTTCGACTTGCAAGACTTGGCGAGCGATCCGGAGTTGGCCACCAATCGCCAGCGCGTCGTCGCTCGCGAGCGGTTCATGCCCAGGCTTCGGGAGATATTCGGCAAGCGCACGCGGGCCGAGATCGAAATCGCCTGTGAAGCGGCCGGTTTGCCCTTCGCCCCGATCAAGCGTCCTGACGAGTTGTTCGAGGATCCGCACCTGAACTTCCCCGGAGCGATGGTCGAGGTGAATCTGCCGAATGGCCGGCCGGTTCGCATTCCCGCTTTGCCTTTGGAACTCGGCGGTGTGCGGCCCGGTCTGCGTCACGACCTGCCGAAAGCCGGAGAGCACAGTCAGGAAATCGCGCAGGAGATCGGCTACGGACAGGGAGAAATCAAAAAACTAGTGGCGGATGCCGTCATCGGCGAGGCGCCCGCGCTGGTTTCCTAAGTTACCTGTTGGCACGTCAGCCCCCTGTGAAGGGACTTGTGTTACGCGGGGGGCGCCCAATCACCTAAAATTGGCCGCAATGACGTTCCGCGCCGGAAACGGCGGTCACCCTCGCAGCCACGACAATTGGTGTCACAAGATGTTCGAGCTTCCTAAAAATATCGTTTTTGAGGACGAATCCTTAAGAGACGGCTTGCAGATCGAGAAAACCCAGCTTTCGGTGGACGAGATCATCGCTTTCGTCAAAGGCATGGAAGCCGCCGGGGTTCGGCGGATTCAAGTCGGGTCTTTCGTCCATCCCAAATGGGTTCCGCAGATGGCGAATACGGACCAGGTGTTCCAGGAATTGGAACGTCGCCCGGACGTCGTCTATACGGCGTTGGTGCTGAACCAGAAGGGTGTGGAACGCGCGTTGAAATGCAATGTGTCGCATTTGAGCGTGTCGATCTCGGCCAGCGAAACGCACAGCCAGAAGAACACGCATCGCTCTTTGGCCGATAGCCTGGTCTATATCCGCGAGATGATCGGGGCGACGGTGGCCGCCGGCGTGACCACCCGTGGCGGCATCCAATCGGCTTTCGGCTGCGCCTATGAAGGCAAAATTTCCCAGGACGTGGTGTGCGATATCGCCGCCCTTTACGACAGCCTCGGCGCGCATGAGATCAATCTGGCCGATTCGGCCGGACTGGCCAATCCGAAATCCATCTATGACTTGGTGACGCGCGTTCGGTCCGTGGTTTCGGACCGGGTGAAGCTGTCTCTGCATCTGCATGATACGCGAGGCTTAGGTCTGGCCAATATGGTGGCCGGCCTTCAGGCGGGCGTCAGCCTTTACGACAGCGCTCTCGGCGGCCTGGGGGGATGTCCCTTTATTCCCAAGGCGGCTGGCAATATCGCGACCGAAGATGCGGTCTATGCGGCCGAGGAAATGGGCGTCGCCACCGGCATCGATTGGCGCATGCTGGGCGATTTGGCGCTGAAATTCGAGGACCGGCTGGGCCATCCGCTTCCCGGACGGTTGGCGCATTTGCCCCGAAATCTGGCCGGAAGCGCGTGTGTGGCCTGAGTGTCGCCAGACATGAGTTCTTTTTGACGATGTACAAGGCGTGACCCGATCAACCACACTCTTTTTTCAACAAACGCCAAACAGGCAATGTCCGCAAATCCCGGGACTCGACCTTATACCAACCTGCGCTGATGAAAACTCATCAGCGCCTTCAGGCGCCAGCGCCGCCCTCCGGCGGCTTCGGCTTTCGCCGGACGACCGGCGCGGCCGCAGTCGCGGCCGATACCAACCAGCGATGAGTCAAGCTCATCGCTGGTTGGTATTACGCATTTCGGATACGGGCAATGAACTGATCGACTTCATGTCCCAACGTTTCCGATTGCCGGGATAGTTCTGCAGCTGCGTCCAGTACATGACAGGCTCCAGCGCCTGCTTCGGCGGCCGCTTCGGTCACTCCAGCGATATTGACGGATACGTCGTGGGTCCCGGTGGCAGCCTGCTCCACATTACGGGCAATTTCCCGCGTTGCGGCCCCTTGCTCTTCGACCGCCGAGGCGATCGCCGCCGAAATCTGGTTGATCTCGCTGATCGTCATGGTGATCGCCTGAATCGCTGTCACCGCTTCGCCTGTGGCCGACTGCACGCCAGCGATATGCTGCGAAATGTCCTCGGTGGCTTTGGCCGTCTGATTGGCCAGATTTTTCACCTCGCCCGCCACCACGGCGAAGCCTTTGCCGGCTTCGCCGGCACGTGCCGCTTCAATGGTGGCGTTCAGCGCCAAGAGATTGGTTTGCGCGGCGATTCCGTTGATCAATTTGACCACGCTGCCGATCAGGTCGGCCGAGTTGGCCAGGCCGTTGACGATGTCGTTGGTTTTCGCCGCTTGAGCCACAGCATTGCTGGAAATGCCCGCCGCAGCATTCACCTGACGGCTGATCTCACTGATCGACGAACTCAACTCTTCCGCCGCCGAAGCCACCGTCTGTACATTGGCGGATGCCTCTTCCGAAGCCGTGGCGACAATCGTCGCTTGCCGGCTGGCATGTTCGGCGACGGACGACAGGGATTGCGCCGTGCCCTGCATTTCGGTGGCGGCCGAAGCGACCGTTTCCACGACGCCTTTGACGCTCGCTTCGAAGTGGTCGGCCAATTGGTGCATGGTTCGACGCTTCTCTTCGGCGGCCCGTTGCTTGGCCTGTTCTTGAGCTTGACGCAGTTCATCCGCCTCGCGGGCGCCGTCTCGCAAAACGGCGATGGAGCGCCCGAGGATTCCGATCTCGTCACGGCGATCCGTGTTGCCGACTTCCACCGTGAAATCATGATGCGCCAGCCGATCCGTGACCGCCGTCAGGCTTGCCAGCGGTCGGGCGATATTGCGCGCCAGCAGGAGCATGCCAAAGCCGGCGAGGATGGCAATCGCCAGCACGATTCCGCTTAAACGCCACGCTGCCGCGTAAAATTGCTCTTTGATATCGTCGATATAAATGCCAGTGGTGATCACCCAGCCCCAAGGTGCGAAGCCAATCGCATAAGCGGCTTTCTCGATCGGTTCGGTGGAGCCGGGCCTTGGGTAATAGTAGAAAACGCTGCCGCCGCCTCTGCGTTCAGCTTCGACGTAAGCACGGACGAATTCCAAGCCATAAGCATCTTTGTTGTCGATTCGGTTGAGCCCTTCCAACTCCGGGCGGATTGGATGCATGACATTGATCCCCTCCCGAGTATAGAGGGTGAAATACTCGTCCTTGCCGTGGCGCACGGAGCGAAGTTGTTCCTTGGCAAGTTTTTGAGCCGTTGTCTGATCAAACTCACCTTTGCTGGCGCGGTTTTGGAATTCGGCAATGACGCCGCGGGCCACCTCTGTCAAATTGCGAACCGTTTGCACTCTATCATCGACCATAGCGGAATAAAGAAATCGTAAGGCGACGGCCATCACAAGTATCATTGAGATTAATGTGCCTATTGATGCAACCATCATCTTGGATGATATTGTGATATTCTTGGGCATTGAAGTCACTCCACGAGTATTTTATTGTAAATTAGTTAAATAATTTAACTAATGTCGTGAGCGATCATGATTGTAGTTTCTTTTGAGGATGCTCGATGCCTCCATTTGGGGACATCATAAAATTTTGTGAGAAAACGCCACGGTCGAATTTCAAAAGATTAACGAGAGGGCGAGGAAATTTTGATAAATGTTGTTTATATTTTTTACGTTGCGTAAATGGAAAACGCGTCAATCACATGGAGTCCAATCCATTTTCCCTGAAAACAGGGGGCGCTTCCGGCCCAGTCAGGAACTGTACCCAGGCTTTGGCTGCGAGCGGCTTTGGAGATGATACAGGGGTTCCCGCCGAAAACACGGTGATTTTCTGGATGTCGGCAGGGAGAGGCCCCAGGTAGTTGACCCCTTTTTTCGTCACCAACTCGCTAATCTGAGTGAAGCCAAGCTCTCCCTCGCCACGAGCGAGAACATCG
>DATNIV010000276.1:0-2708 GCA_035604255.1 Telmatospirillum sp.
AAAGGCGGCCGGCTTGATCCGCCCCCCGTGCGGAGAGCTTTCATCTACCCGTTCATAGAGGGCATCAATGTCGAACTGGAGCCTCATAGCGGATGCAAATGCCCGTCGATTTCAATGGCACTTAAGGCCTCCGTCAGGGACAGCATGGTTTCGAGCCGGTACCATTGCCCGGTATGACGATGCCACATGACGTCGAAGCGGTCCCGCATCCTCCAGTCCAACCGAGTGAAAGCGCTATCGAACTCTTCACCCAGATTATCGGGAAAACCGGATCGGTAGCGCTGAATGAAGCGATAACGATCGCCATGCCACTTACCGAGAATATCGATGGGATAATTGAATTCGGTCGGACGAACCTCCGGCAGAAATCGCGGCTTCAAGATTTCGCCAATGAACCGTTCGCAGGCCGCGGTAACTGCCGCCTTTTCCGTTTGCGATATGGGCATCCTCGCCTTTCCCTCCGAACTCACGCCAACATGATGGCATACAGTTCATTCCGCTTGCCAATTTGGCAACCAGATTCAAGGAAACGCCCGGCGACGTTCGGTTAGGGACAGCAATGATGAGTCACGCGACCCAACTGAGTCGACAAGACTGGATCGCCCCCCAAAGCCCAGCACCCCCTCAATAAAACGTGATTGGACCAAAATTGGACCAAAGCGGCTGCGAAATCGCTTAGGATTTCCGGGCACTTCAACACGCGTTATCGCCCTGAAACGGCGAAGTCGCGGAAGCGCTGGGAAAAATGTCAATGAAATCGTGGCGTCCCCAACGAGATTCGAACTCGTGTCGCCGCCGTGAAAGGGCGGTGTCCTAGGCCTCTAGACGATGGGGACATCGAGGAGGGACCGACTAAATATCCTTGCCGGCCGGCAAAATCAACGGCTTTCTGACCTCTGCGCAAACCAAATGCGGATTATTTTGAAAGATCGGCCCGAACAGGACCGGATAGGCTCAAGGAAGCGACGCCGCATCCTCGATAAACAGCTGGACATTGGTGTTGCCCTGCCAATTGTCGATCCGCAAGGTTCCGGCCAGATGCAAGGGCGTGCCGTCGTTGGCCAGCAGGGCATGGCCCAGTTCGGAATCGGCGGCACGAAAGGCGATGGCTTTCAATCGCCCACCGCCCCGCCCCGTCACCTGGCAGGAGACATGGCCCATCCCGACCACCCGGGGAGCCACGACGCGGGCGCCGATGATGGCGAACCGCGGCTCGGCATTGCCCGACCCGAAGGGCCCGAGGCGGCGTAAGGTTTCGACCAGATCGAGGGTGGCGCCGCCGGCGTCCAGCGCTCCGTCCAGTTCCAACACCGGACGCAACGGCCCGGCCATTTGGGCGGTCAGACGCTCGGCCAGAAAGTGACGCAAATCCTCCACCCGATCGCGCGCCACGGAAAAGCCCGCCGCCATGGCATGCCCGCCACCCTTGATCAACAGCCCGGCCTGACGCGCCGCGATGATTGCCGAGCCCAAGTCGAGACCGGGCACCGAACGCCCCGATCCCTTCCCCTCCCGGCCATCCAGGGCGATCACACACGCCGGCCGGTTATAGCGCTCCTTCAGACGGCCGGCGATGATGCCGATCACGCCGGGATGCCAGTCCTCGCCAGCGACGACGACCAAGGGGCCGTCCTGATCCGTGCTTTCCGCTTGTGCGATCGCCGCCAGCAACACAGCGGCTTCGATCTCCTGACGGTCCTTGTTGTGCGCATCGAGAAACTGGGCCAGACGCGCCGCTTCCGCCGGATCGTCGGAGGTCAACAGCCGCACGCCAAGATCGGCCTGCCCGACCCGACCGCCGGCATTGACCCTGGGCCCCAGGATATAACCGACATGATAGGCGTCGAGACGCTCCTTGACGCCGGCGACGTCGGCCAGGGCGGCGATCCCGGGGTTGGTCCGCTTGGCCATCACCTTCAAACCCTGGGACGCCAGCGCGCGGTTGACGCCGACCAGCGGCACGACGTCGCAGATGGTGCCCAAGGCGACGATGTCCAGCCACTGCAACAGATCAGGCGCCCGCCGTCCCTCGAACCAGCCGCACTCGCGTAAAACCTTATGCACCGCGACGACCAACAGGAAGGCGACACCGACCGCCGCCAGATGCCCATGTGGACTGTCTTCGTCCATTCGATTGGGGTTGACCACGGCGAAGGCTTCCGGCATCTCCGCCTCGGCCTCATGATGATCGACGACGATCACGTCGAGGCCCGCCTTGGCGGCGGCGGCCAAGGCATCAAACGCGGTGATGCCGCAATCGACGGTGACCACCACGCCAGCACCAGCGGCCTGCAACGCCAGCAAAGCCGGGGCGTTGGGGCCATAGCCCTCGGTCATGCGATCGGGAATGTGGACCTTGACCGGAGCGCCCACCGCGGCGAAAAAACGCGACAGCAAAGCTGACGAGGTTGCCCCGTCGACGTCATAATCGCCGAAAATGCCGATGGTTTCGCCTTGACGGATCGCCTTGACCAGACGATCGGCGGCGCTCTGCATATCGCGCAGATGGAAGGGATCCGGCAGCAATTCGCGAAGCGTCGGATTGAGAAAGGAAGGCGCCCCATCCAGATCGATGTGGCGCGCCACCAGCACCCGCCCCACGACGTCGGGCAACCCCAGCCTCTGGCACATGGCCAACGCCTGGCGTTCGTCTGCCGGAGCGACTTGCCAACGCCGGCCGGTCAGCGAATGTTCGACGCCAAGAAAAG
>DATNIV010000277.1:0-7764 GCA_035604255.1 Telmatospirillum sp.
GGCCATGGTCAGTCGACGCCGGCGCCCTGGCTCAACATTGTCGCCAACGCCAACTTCGGCTTTCAGGTGGCGACCGAGGGCGGCGGCTACACTTGGTCGGTCAACAGCCGCGAAAATCAGATCACCCCTTGGTCGAACGACCCCGTCACCGATCGTCCGGGCGAAGCGTTTTACCTGCGCGATAACGACAACGGCGATCTGTGGAGTCCTACCGCCATGCCGATTCGCGATCCTGCCGCGACCTATGTCGCGCGCCATGGTCGCGGATACAGCCGGTTCCAACATGCCGCCCATGGCATCGCCCTCGATCTGATCCAATATGTGCCGCTGGAAGACCCGATCAAGATTTCGCATTTCCGTCTCCACAACACATCGGGCCACATGCGGCATCTTTCGCTGACCGCTTATGTGGAATGGGTGCTGGGGCCATCGCGGACGGCGTCGGCCTCGTTCGTGACCACCGAAATCGATGCCGTCACGGGCGCGATGTTCGCCCGCAATCCCTGGACTCCGGCGTTCGCCTCGCATGTCGCCTTCGTCGATTTCGCCGGGCGCCAAACGGATTGGACGGGAGATCGGCGCGAGTTCATCGGCCGCAATGGAACGCTGATGAGCCCGGCTGCGCTCACCGACCGAACGCAGCTCTCGAACAGCGTCGGCGCCGGTCTCGATCCCTGCGGCGTGATGAGAACCACGATCGAACTGCCGGCGAACGGTATCGTGGAAATCGTCTTTCTGCTCGGTCAATCGGCGAACGCCGACGAGGCCAGGACCTTGATCGCACGCTACCGCGCGGCCGATCTCGGCGCCGTGCGCACCGACGTCGGCCACTATTGGGACAAGGTTCTGGGCGGACTCCAGGTGAAAACACCGGATCGTCCGATGGACATCATGCTGAACGGCTGGCTCCTCTACCAAACGCTGGCCTGCCGGTTCTGGGCTCGCTCGGCCTTTTATCAGGCGAGCGGCGCCTTCGGCTTTCGCGATCAGCTCCAGGACGGAATGGCGCTCGCCACCTGCCGCCCAACAATCACACGCGACCATCTGTTACGGGCGGCGGCACGACAATTCGTCGAGGGCGACGTTCAGCATTGGTGGCTGCCACAATCCGGCGTGGGCGTCCGCACGAGGATTTCCGACGATCGCGCCTGGCTTGCCTACGCGGTCGCCCATTATGTCGAAACGACGGGAGACCACACCGTTCTCGACAGCGAGATCGCCTTCCTCGAAGGCGAAACGCTGGCGCCGGACCAACATGACGCGTTCTTTCAACCGACGATTTCGGACCAGACGGCCAGTTTGTTCGAGCATTGCGCCCGCGGCCTCGACCAGAGCCTTGCCCAAGGCGTGCATGGCCTGCCGCTCATGGGAACCGGCGATTGGAATGACGGCATGAACCGCGTCGGCGAAAAAGGCCAGGGCGAGAGCGTCTGGCTGGGCTGGCTGCTGCATGCCACGCTCACCGCCTTCGCCTCGCTTGCCGAGACGCGCCGGGATACCGTTCACGCCACCGCCTGGCGAACACACGCGGCCCTGTTGCGCGCCGCTCTCGATCGCGAGGCATGGGATGGCGACTGGTACCGCCGCGGCTGGTTCGACGACGGCACGCCGTTCGGCTCCGCGGCAAGCCAGGAATGCCGGATCGACTCCATCGCGCAATCCTGGGCCGTCATCTCCGGCGCGGCCGAGCCCTCGCGCGCCGCAAGCGCCATGCGGGCGGTCGAACGGGAACTGATCCATCCTGACGATAAACTGGCCCTGCTCTTCACGCCGCCCTTCGACAAGACGCCGCTCGACCCTGGCTATATCAAAGGCTACCCGCCGGGTATCCGCGAAAACGGCGGCCAATATACCCATGCCGCCCTTTGGTCGGTGATGGCGTTCGCCATGCTGGGCGAGGGAGACAAAGCGGCAAGACTGTTCTCGCTTCTCAACCCGATCAATCACGCCCGCACGCGGGCCGACGTCTATCGCTACAAGGTGGAGCCTTATGTCGTCGCCGCGGACGTCTATGCGGCGGCCCCCCATGTCGGACGCGGCGGATGGACCTGGTACACCGGCTCGGCCGGCTGGATGCAGCGCGCCGGGATCGAGAGCATTCTGGGTCTCAGCCGGCATGGCGCCACGTTGCGCCTGGATCCGTGCATTCCGAAAAGCTGGCCCCGCTTCGAGATGACGCTCCAACATCTGTCGGCACGCTATGAGATCTCGGTCGAGAACCCCGATGGCGTCGCCAAAGGCGTTCTGTCCGCCGAACTCGACGGAGTCGCCATCACGGAACGGCCCTTGTGCCTGCCGCTCGTAGACGACGGCACCACCCATCATGTCCAGGTGAGGCTCGGCTGAGCCTTATCGACACCCCAACAGTGGAGAATTCCCATGCTCTCTCGACAATCCTTGCGCGCCCCTCCCCCCAATTTTTACAACAACCGGCGGCAGGCCGCGATTGATCACCTGATAAAAGTTGGTCTCAATCCTTTTGACTCAGTGACAATCGGACCGGTCGTCCACCCGCCCGAACCACTGACAAACCTTGAGGACCGTTACCTGCGCGAGATGCGGACGATGCCGCGCCTGCCCGTCGAAATGGCTTGGGAATTGACCGACATGAAGGCGCAAATCGCCGGCCTGACCGCCCGCATTTCCAATGCGCGAAGGTCCGCTTAACGCAAAAGGAACCGTTGGAGAAATTGACAACAGTTAAGGCCGACAAGGGCGATCACGTTCATGCCGGTGATCAGGAAATCGCCTATCAATTTGTCGACCTCGACCGATTAAAAGCTGACTTTCTCGCGGATGTGAAGGAGTGGCTCAATGCGCACGGTAATTCTTGATATTGGCAGCCTGGACCAGGGGCTTGCGGCTTTTGGCGAGACCTGGGCATCAGGTCTGCCGGAAAGCAGCGCGAGAATAAGCTTCGCGTCGCCGGAACTGCTTTGGAAGGTGCTGAGCGCCAAGCGTTGGGAATTGCTAAAAGCGATGACCGGAAAAGAGGCTATGTCGGTGCGTGGTGCCGCTCGCCTGGTGGGGCGGGACGTGAAGGCTGTTCACAGCGATATCCATGCGTTGCTGGTGGCCGGTGTGCTTCGTAAGACCGATGATGGGCAGGTGGTCTTTCCGTTCGATACCGTCCATATCGATTTTATGCTCAAAGCAGCCTGACATGAGACATCAAGCAAGCCGTTATCGCGCCGCCATCTGCGGGCCCAATTGGTGCAACGCCGCCAGAAAGCTCGTCACGCTTCCGCTGCGCAAGGGGTGATAGGGCTTGCCCGCCTGCCGGCAAAGCCGCTTCAATGTCGCCACGGCGTCATGACTGACGCAATCGACGGGAAAAAACACGGCCTCGGAGCGGCTGACCATTCCGGCCAACAACCCCCGCTTCTCTTCAACGCCGCCATCATGATGCAAAAGCGTGACGCGAAATTTCTCGGCGTGCGTCCGGATATGCAGGACCTGGCCGGGGCGCCCCCCCACATAGAGCAGGGTCGTACCGGCGATCTCCTCGGCCGGAGGCACGGGCGCGGTCTCGCCCCTCTCGCCGTTCGGTACCGACAACCGGGTCTCGACGATCTCCAACTCCTCGCGAAGCTGCCGCTCACGCGCCGACAGATCGGCTAAGGCCGCTTCCGTCTTGGATCGGCAGAGACGCTCCTGCTCGCAGAGCGTTTCCAGGCGCGCGCATCGCTCGCTTTCCGCCGACAAATTGCGCTGCAACTGGGCCACGGCCTCCCGCAGCGCCAGAACCTCTCCGTCTTGCCCAATCGGCGGCGGGACGGGGGCACCTTCTCGCACGAGCGGACCCGCCGCCCTATCGTTCCGTTTCGTGATCGTCGCCGCGCGCGCGGCAAGCGCCTCCCTCGCCGCGGCCTGCTGCCTCTCCAACTTGCGCTCGAGGTCCGCCTTTTCGGCCTCAAGCGCCGTCACGCGTCTCGCGTCGGCGCGATGGGCGGCGCCCGCCAACTGCGAGACCATATGGACGTCTTGGAAGACGGCATCCCACAGGGATTCGGACGCCGCCGGATGGGTCAACACCGCCCAGTAGGCGCCGGCGATATCGCCGCATCCTTTCGCCGCGTCCCACAGACGAGCGAGATCGGCGCCATCCTTCGCCCTGCCGAACCGTTTCAGCGTCAGTTGATAGCGCCGGTCCAGCGCTTTTTGCAGCAACTTGCCGGCCACATCCGCATAGCCGGCGAATCGCACTCCTTCATTGTGCAGGGCATAATCCGACAAACTGTCCGCCGCTCGGCCGACCAGCTTCTCCACAATCTTCCGGAGTTCGGCCAGCGTCAAACAGGTGCCGATGATCGAGCAATGAAAATGTCGCGGAAGCTCCCACAGCCTTGTTCGCCTCTTGTCCAGGGCGGCGAACAAGGCGATCTGCTCGGCATCCGAGAGTCTCGGCCCCAGCGAAACACGCGAAAGCGCGTCGTTGTGATCCACCATATCCGCCAGGCAAGGTCCGATGGGAGGCACGGTCCATTCCGTCGAAAAATTTCGTTATATACATAATATATATTGCGCCACTCATCCGGCAAGCGCCGTGAACGGTTTACGACGAAAATAGGTTGAAAGGCATGGTGACCTGCCGCGACGTTCGCTGTCCGCCGGACGGAGTGCCGGCGCCGGATCAGCTGTGCAGGCCTGGGGCTTCCTGCCCGGTGCGCGCCACATACTCCGTATAGCCGCCGTCATACTGGTGGATGCCCTCCGGCGTCAGTTCCAACACCCGGTTGGAAAGCGTCGCCAGGAAATGGCGGTCATGCGACACGAACAGCATGGTGCCCTCGTAGGCGGCCAGCGCCCTGATCAGCATTTGCTTGGTGTCGAGATCGAGATGGTTGGTCGGCTCGTCGAGCACCAGGAAATTGGGCGGATTGAAGAGCATGGTCGCCATCACCAGCCGGGCCTTTTCTCCACCGGAGAGCACGCGGCATTTCTTTTCCACATCATCGCCGGAGAAGCCGAAACAGCCGGCCAGCGTGCGGAGCGATCCCTGGCCCGCCTGCGGGAAAGACCCTTCCAGGGACTCGAACACGGTAGCGTCGCCATCGAGCAGTTCCATCGCATGCTGAGAGAAATAGCCCATCCTGACGCTGCCGCCGACGGCGACGGTTCCGGTGTCCGGTTCGGTCGAGCCGGCCACCAGCTTCAACAGCGTCGACTTGCCGGCGCCATTGACCCCCATGACGCACCAGCGCTCCTTGCGGCGGATCATGAAATCGAGCCCCTGATAGATGGGCCGGCTGCCATAGCCCTTGTGCACATTCTTCATGACCACGACATCGTCGCCCGAACGCGGCGCCGGCGGAACGTCGAAGGTCACCGTCTGGCGGCGCTTCGGCGGCTCGAAGCGCTCGATCTTATCCAGCTTCTTCACCCGGCTTTGCACCTGGCTCGCGTGCGAGGCCCGGGCCTTGAAGCGCTCGATGAACTTCAGTTCCTTCGCCAACATGGCTTGCTGCCGGTCGAACTGCGCTTGCTGCTGCTTTTCGTTCAACGCCCGCTGATGCTCGTAGAAGGCGTAATCGCCGGCATAACTGTTCAGCGATCCGCCGTCGATCTCGATAATCTTCGTGACGATGCGGTTCAGGAACTCGCGATCATGCGAGGTCATCAGCAGAGCGCCTTCGTAGCCCTTCAGGAAGTCCTCCAGCCAGATCAGGCTTTCGAGGTCCAGATGGTTGCTCGGCTCGTCGAGGAGCATGGCGTCGGGCCGCATGAGCAGGATGCGGCCGAGTGCCACCCGCATCTTCCAGCCGCCCGACAGCAGGCCGACGTCCATGTCCATCATCTCCTGGCTGAAGCTGAGCCCGGCGAGCACGTCTCGCGCCTGCCCCTCCAACTCGTAGCCCCCCAACTCCTCGAAGCGCGCCTGCACTTCGCCATAGCGCTCGACAATCGCATCCATATCGGCGCGATCGGGATCGCACATGGCTGCTTCAAGGCCCGCCAATTCCGCCGCCACGGTACTGACCGGCCCAGCCCCATCCATCACTTCCGCCACCGCGCTGCGACCGGACATGTCGCCGACATCTTGATTGAAATAGCCGATCGAAATCTGCTTCTCGATCGCCACCTGCCCCTCGTCCGGCGCTTCTTCGCCGGTGATCATCCGGAACAGCGTCGTCTTGCCCGCACCGTTGGGACCGACGAGGCCTATTTTTTCACCCCTGTTGAGCGCTGCGGACGCTTCGAAGAAAAGGATCCGATGACTGTTCTGCTTGCTGATGTTTTCGAAACGTATCATATGCGACTGGATTCCCGTGGCGAGCTTGGGACCTGTTCATCAACAGGCCTTAAAGCCCAAGCGGCGCCTGAACCCGCCGGTGGAGCGAAGTGCGCCGACGTCGGCAAAGCCGACGGTCCCCTCAGGGACGAGCGCGAGCTTGCACCCCGGTGGCACAGGCGTCATCTGAAACGAAGGGCTTGCAGCGATGATTGATTTCGCGACAAGCCCTCCGCCCCTTATGCCACAGGATGCCGGATGCGATAGAGTCCTTATCGCGCTGTCGGCGAAAACAGCCCTTCCGGCGCTGCCATCCTTAAACTGTCCCGGACGCGGCGTCGTCCGGCGACGCCACGCGAATGCCGAAGGATCGGAAATGTGTGGGAAGGCGGACATGAGCGTCGTGCGCGGACCAAGAAAGGTCACCTACGAAGCGTAGGCCATTTGCCGTCGCATTGCTTCTAATTTCTGGTGCAGTACATAAACATTAACTCTTTTGCTGACCTCCACAGTTGCAAACGGCGTTGACAATTTTAGTTTTCGATCTATTTCGTCGTCGATTTGTATATTTTTTTTATACATCTCCTTACGTTCAAGTGCGGCGACAACTACTTGCTTACCATAGTATTTAATTCCGTCAACATGTGGCTCTCCGATAAGGAACCGATCTATGGAAGCCCAAGGGACCGTACCCAACTCTGGATAAATACGGAATCTAACCCCATCATGGTCAGCAATTAGAACTTCCAACGCCTTACCCTGCAGTCCGCATTTGATCATTATTCCGGCAAGACAAATTGGCCAAAATATCACGACATGAACACACACGTACAACAATTTGAACGCGTTTCTATGGTATAATAGGAACTTTCTTACATCTGTAGTCGCATCTATCAGTATCCATGCGCATATGAATATGATTACTACTAGGATAATCTCCGTCTTTACGGTTTCCGAAACGGTAAACTTTCGTAGAATTTTAGAAATATCGCCATTCGCATGCCTCTTTACGTGAACGATCGACATCAAAGTGCTCAGCAAGAAATTCTCATTCCTATCGATGATAGCAAAGAACTTGAGGGCTGGCTTGCCTGATCTGGACCAGTCACTACACCCGCGCCCCAACGTCCGTTTTGCGAGAGGAACAGCGGGCGCACTCGCTCTGATGGAAGGTCGGCTATCTGGAATCGGCGCAGATCCCTGGAACGACCACATGGGCGCTGAGTTGTCGGTCGGCACACGGGTTCAAACCGCTGGCGCACGACCAACTTAGATGGACAACAGTTAGGGCGGTCGGTCTGCGAACCGGATTAAGCTTCACAACCGAGCCAGCGACTCGCAAAAATCAAGGAAGCCGGGCGCTGCATCCAACACGCGCCTCGCTTCCGACGACATGATCGCCGGTTCCACCTCATAATCCGCCACCAAACGCAAATCGAACGCCGCCCTCAGCAGCCGTCCCTCTTGTCGTTCTGCCTCACCCATCGGCTTGAGCAACAGTCCGAACTGACCGATCAGCGACGAATGTTTCG